>JABWAN010000217.1 GCA_013361015.1 Candidatus Zhuqueibacterota bacterium
GTCCAGCCAATGCCGCGCCCAGCGTTCTCCATAGCGCGGCGATGCAAGCAAACGATCTACAATTTTTTCATACGCATTCCCATCGGTATCCGCCGCAAACGCAGCCACTTCCTCCGGCGTCGGTGGCAACCCAATAAGATCGAAATACAGACGACGAATTAATGTCTTCCGATCCGCTTCCGGCGACGGTACGAGGTTGTTTTCGGCAAGTTTGGCGTGAATAAACGCATCGATCGGATTTGTTTCAGCGCCTGGTTTCGCGGGCCGTTCCAGCGGCTTTAACGACCAATGCACTTTCGCAGGCGCGGTGCCTCCGGCGAATTCATCCGGCCAGTTCGGTCCAGCATCGATCCACACGCGTATCAGTTCGATTTCATCCGCAGTGAGCGCCGGCATGCCGCTCGACTTCGGCGGCATCAGCAATTCCGGAACTTCGCCGCTCACGAAACGAAACAGCGGACTGTTCTTGGCATCGTGCGGCACGATTGCAGGCGTGCCGCCGACTTGCGTTGCAACGACCGGAACACCGGCGGCCATGGCCTCGAGAATGGCGTTGGACATGCCCTCATACAAAGAGCTGTTCACGTAAAGGTCAAAAGCTGCCAGCACGCGGGGAACATCACGCCGCTCGCCTAGAAATCTCACTGACGATGCGATGCCGAGGTCGGTCGCTTGTTGTTCCGCAACATGTAAATTGCCGCCGCCCACTACGGCCAGCACCGCTTGCGGAACTTCCCGCTGCAGAAGCTGGAAGGCGCGCAGCATCGTCGGCAGATCTTTCACCGGGCGAAAATTGCCGATGATCGTGCCGAGCACGGGCGCATTTTCCGGCAGCCCCAAACTGCGCTTCGCAACATGACGATCGGCAGTGAAATCAAACTCGTGCAGAGCAACTCCAATCGGCATCTTCACAATTTTTCGCGAAGGGATCTTCCACATTGAAGCGAGCAGCGGGATTATGTCTTCGGACACCGCAGTGATGAACTCACAGCGCCGGGCGAGCCATTGGCAGGCGAGGCGTTGTTTGAGATTCGGCTGGTAGTCGTGCGTTTCACGGCCATGCTCGCCGTGAATGAGAATCGGAACACCGGCGCGTGTGCCGGCGAGCACGCTATAAAGAAACGTCGTCCAATTATGCGAATGCAGAATAGTGATCCGCTGGCTGCGGCACCATTCTGCAATTTCCCGAACGACGTGCCATTGCATGCCTGCACGCTTGTTGAGCGCGACGAGCTTGATGTGCTTGCCAACCAGTTCGCGCGCAGTGGGAGTGATGCTTTCCGTTGCAATGATCGTCGCGGCATAACGCTCCGGATCGAGACGATTGAGCAGCCGGATCACTTCCAACTCCAAACCACCAAGACTGAGCCGCCCAACGACGTGGGCAATTTTTATTTTGGATGAGAGTGTAGGCGAACCAAGCTGCAGAATTCCCTCCTGGAGAGGGGTGTTTTCGCGCTCATACATGTAACAAAAACGCTTCAAACTTTTTTTGATGTTGATACAAGAGCCGTAACACCACCATCGTCTCCCTCGAGGCGGGAATTGTTTTGCAACAAGCGTTCGAGCACGGTCAGGTTCTTCTGCCAGTCAAATCTTGCGCGCAAGACGGTAAAGGCTTGGCGGCGCAAGCGCTCGTGCTCTGCGCGATTGAGCAATAAGCGCAACACTTGCCGCGCGTATTCGGAGGCAGTGCTGGCAACCAAAACCTCTTTCTCCGGTTTGGCGCCGATGCCGTGCGCGGCATTCGCGCTCGTGACCACCGGCACGCCACATGCGATGGCTTCGAGTATTTTAGTTTGCATGCCGCGCGCGATGCGCATGGGCGCCACAAACACACGCGCGCCTTTGAGCAACGGTCGCAAGTCCGGCAGATAGCCCGTTACAAAGATACCGTTGCGGGGCTCGTGCAACTTGCGAATTTTGCGCGCAGGATTGCCGCCGATGATATAAAACTCCAGCTCCGGTAAAATACCTTTGAGCTTGGGAAAAATTTCACGGGCGCACCAATGGGCCGCGTCGACATTCGGCAGATAATCCATGGCGCCGGTGAAAGCGAGATAGGGTCGAGTTGTAATTCCCCCCTCAAGGGGGGAATGCTCAAAAGACGTCTCCGGCAACGCGTCGCCGTAATAGCGCGCGAAGTCCACGCCGTTGCTCATGAGCGCGGTGTTTGTGCCGCCGCCGTTTTGTTCGAACAACCGTTGTTCTTCCGGGCCGATGAAAAGCACATGCTCGAATGCGCGCGCAGCTTCTTTCTCATAAGCAGCGAGCCGTTTGCCTTCGCAATGATACAGCCACGACCACGGCGGAAAGCTGGATTCCACATATTGCTTGAACTTTTGCGAGTCGAGATCGCAAAAATCCACAATGCGCTTGGGAATATGCAATCCGCGCACATACTCCGCCATGGTGGAAGAATAAACGAAGAGCGCATCAAAACGCTCGCGCGTCACGAGTGCGTCGAGCTGCGCCTGCAAACGCGGCAAATAGAAATAAGAAACCGTCAGCGGCTTGCGATTGAACAACGCTTTGAGCATGCGCATCCGTTGCGGCAACGGCTTCAGCTCTTCGTAAACAAGATTGGGCAACGTGCCGCGCAGCTCTTGCGCCGCTTGCAGATCGCGCGGGTTGTCAATCAAACAAACGAGATGAACCTCATGACGAGCCGCGAGGTATTGCAGCACTTGATACGAGCGAATCTTGTCGCCTTTGTCCGGCGGAAAAGGAATGCGATGCGCGAGGAACAAGATCTTCATGCAGCAGCACATGACAAATCCCCCCTTGAGAGGGGCAGGGGGATGTCGCTCGGTATTGTGAACGATGTGATGAGCAATTTAAAAAGCATGAATCGAGAACACCGCATTCACGCCGGCCTCCTCCACGTTCAATTCCCAAAGCAACCGGCCCGCTTTGAGATTGTAAAGCGCTATGCGCGCGGGCTTGGCCGGAACCGTTTCTTCAATGCCGAGACCCGCTTTGGCCCATCGCTTTGCCCACGCAAGATTTTCCCGAAACTTCGTCGCGCGTAAACGTGAAAAACCCACGACCGCATGCTCTTCGTCGAGGACGCATAATCCGCGGCACCAACCGAGTGGACCGCGACCGCCGCTCATGCGGTTGAGATCGTACGACTGTACAACGCGGCCGTTTGCCATTTCCGCCTTTATCACGTGACCATTCACGGTCGTGAAATAGACATGCCGGTCGAACCAGATGCCATCGTGTGGACCGCCAATACCGATATCAATGCGGCGTTCCGTGTGTGTCAAACATACGGCGTCGCGTTGCTCAAAGCGCGTGGCCCAAATCTCTTCGCCGTTTTGAAAAACAAAATTGGGATGCGCGAGATGCGGCTTGGTAGAAATCACCTTGCGATAATCGATCTCGCGTGCGAAGCGTTGCCACGGCTCCTGCCCGAGCACGTTCCATTCGCGCACAATCTCGCCGGCGCGCGTGATCTCGAGCACCAGGTCCAAACCGGTCACCGCGACCAGCAGCGTGCCGCGGGCAGTGGGGCAAACGTGATGCAGGTCGTTGAAGCAAGGCAGCGAGAGGTAGTGCGTTTGCTCGAAGTTTGGCAGGCGATAAACGAGCACTTCGGTTTGCGTGCAGAGAAAAAACTCATTCCCCTGCACGGCAGCGGCTTTAAAAAGAATGGAAGGATCATCCTCGGCGGCGCACGCCGAAGGCGGGGTAACATATTCGACACAGATATCAAAATGCGGAGAACCCGCTTTACCTTTGATCAACAAGGCCTTTTCATAGTGGGTCCATTCCGGCTGCCCAATCACATTCGGCTTCAGCTTGCCGCCGGCAATGTAAAACCCCTGCGCGCTATTTTGATTCACGTTTAATCCTTAAACGTTGCAGACCTTTATGCGAATTACAGAAGCAAACTCAGAATAGAATTCTCAAAGTTTCCTGATCATTTTGTGAACGCGGGTGACACGGATACAGCGAAAAAATCCGTGAGAATCCGTGTCATCCGCATTATTCGTGTTCAAAAGTTTTTTGCTTTGTCGCTGCTCGTTCTTGAGAGCCGTCTCCGCTTGTTTACCGCGGGGGCTGGTTCACCGAGGTGACATAAAGCGCTGCGCAGACTTCAAAAAGCAAAAGCCTGCGTCCTTGCAAGGTGAAAACGTTGCGCCGATCTCTCCTCCGCATTGGACTGGAAGAACGCCGCACCGAAACCTGCATGTCGCCAGAGAGTCTCACGGGAACTGTCTGACCAAACGCGGGCCGAGCACTTTGGTAAGGCCCAGCGGCATGCGTTGCCACAGTTTGATGGCCAGTTGAAATTTGGGATTGGTGGGATTGTTATTGGGCAGTTGCGCGCCGTTCATCATGCGATACTGATACGGCAACGGGATTTGCTCGAAGCCCATGTGGCGTTTGAAATGAAAAGCGCCTGTGCTGTTCTTGCTACGGCCGAAATCGAAGAACTTATAACCACGCTCGCCCGCGCTCTTCATGAGCGACCAATACATGAAGTTGTTCGGCGCGAGATGATTTTGGGTGGGCAGCGAGCCGCCGTAATAGGGCAACACGGTATCGCGATAGTAAAACGACAGCACTCCGGCAACCGGCCGGTCTTCATGAAAGATCAGCAGAACGTCGGCTTCATCTTTAAACTCGCGCAGACAATGTTCAAACAATGCGGTCGGGAAGACGGGCGTGCCCAGCGAACGCACGGAATTCGCGTAGATGTCATAGAACTCCGGCAAGCGGAGATTGTCGAAGCGGGCCGTCAGCCCGAATTTTTCGGCTTTGCGCACCATGCGTCGCGCTTCGCGCGGCAGCTCGCTGAAGGTTTGCTCCGGCAATGTGTAAATCGGTTTAATGAACGTGCAATAGAGATTCTCGCGCGTTTGCAGTTCCTCATTTCGGCAGGCAAAGCGTTGGCGAAGCTCCAAATAATCCGCACCCTGTTCGCTTGCAAACGCCTCCCCGGCATTCAACAAGGCCTGCTCCACTTCCTCATCCTGTGCAAGCAGGCCGCCGTAAACGGCAAACGGCGTGGAGATGACGGCGTTGCCGGCAAACCATGAGCGCACGTGAAAAAGCGGTAACACGCCGCAAATTTCCTCGTTGCGCATGGCAAAGAGATAGTGCGAACGATATTCAAACGTGGCTTCAATGATGCGCTTCCATGCCGTCCTATGAAACAGTGTGCCCGCTTCCGCATCATCTACGAAACGATCCCAACGTGCTTCATCTTGAAGTGTAAGTTTCTTGACCCGTATCATGTCCGCGCCCGCCTCACGAGAAGGAAAACGTGTTTTCTCGCACGGCAGCCCGTCCTCGACACCGGCCCTAGATCCATTGCCAAGCGCTGTCCCGATCTCTTCTTCCAATGCATGCAACATCGAAGGTCCTCAATTCTTTGTTGCGAAGCCTTGTGCCCGCGCTGCAACCGATCCCAGACAAAGATACCTTGCAGGCACCACTCTTACTCCAATTCGTAATTCGCGTGGCTGTAGTATTTGTAATCGTAGTAACGATAATCGTAGTAGTAGGGCAGCAGGCCCTTCATGTTGTTGATGATCACCCCGAGCAGTTTTTTACGATTATCTTCCAGCAATTCCAGCGCATGCTGCGCCACACGCTTTTGCGTGACGCCCGCCTTGCATACAAACAGAATGCCCTCCACCACATTGCTGAGCAACAACGAATCGCTCACCGGAATGATGGGCGGCGCATCAATCAACACGATTTGAAAAGCCGCGCGCAGGCGGTCGAGCAATTGATACAAACGTTCCGAGGAAAACAAATCCGCCGGGCTGCGCTCCGCCACGCCGGCCGTGAGAATTTTTAAATTCGGAATCGCGGATGACTTGAGCACGGACCGAATATTGACGCCGCGCGTGAGAATGTCAGCAACTCCGCCCTCATTCGGCAGACTATAAAATTTGTGTACCACGGGCCGCCGCAAATCGCAATCGACCAGCACGGTATCGGTTTGGCGATAACGCGCGCTCGCCGTGGCCAAAAACGCCGTCGTCGTGCTCTTGCCTTCGCCGGTGTTCGAGCTGGTGGTCATGAAAACCCGCAGGCCTTGTTCATCATATTGCTTCTGCAGCTTGTTATAAAGCCGCTTAAAGGCCGTGGCTTCCGGCGTCTCTTCATAATAACCGTAGTTAGACCGCCGCGACTTTCGCTCCGTCTGTTTTTTCATAAATGCTTTCTTCCTACCTCTATTTTGCGCGCCTACGACGTGCAGACTCCTCGTCGCGGGCTCAGGGCTTGGAACGGCAACACTCCGCACAAATAAAAAATGCTCAGAAGGTGAGTCTACACAATCCACTGATCCGGTTCCTCCGGCGGAACCGGCGGTGTTTTATCCACGCCGTTTGTCGACGGCGGCAACTCTTCGAGAGGAGGTTGCACGGATTTTTTTTCGGACTGTGGAGGCCGCGGCACAAAAATCGGTTCCGCTTCCGGCGCGGGATTCGCGCCCGGTTTCGTTGCAGGCGCCACCGGGTTCGCGCTCGTCTGCGCCCCGCGCCGAACAACCTTGGGCGGACCGCCCGAGCGAATGTGAAATTCCTGCTGCGAAGTTTTCACGCTCGTCACGCGCGCGTAGCTTTGCGGTGTAGAATCGGACCGCGTGGTTTCCGGGTTCGTTGCCTGCGTTGCTTTCCGTTGCGTCGACGGTGTTGCTTCCGGGCTTGTCGTTTGCGCCATTTTCGTATTGCGCGCGGTCCGGCTCGCGGAAGTATTGCTCGTGCCGCCTTTATAAGCTTGCGCGAGATTTTGCTGCCAAACTTGAAACGACACGCCGATTTTGGGGATCACGCCCCACACCGGTGCGGCGAGCAATTGCTCCACATCTTTCACGTTGCGAATGGATTGATCGGAAAGCTCCAGCACCACGACCAAACTTAATCCCAAAATCACGCTCACACCGAACGCGCCGAGCACAAATGCTTTTTTGCTGCCGCCCACCGGCTCCACCGGCATGTTGGCGGCTTCGATCACGCTATACTTAAAATCCGCGTCGCTGTTCTGCAGCGCCTCTTCGATTTGAGAGCCGCGCGATTGCTCCAAAAATACTTCGTAAATGCGGCGGTTCTGCTGCAGCTCGGCTTCAATGCGTTGCGCCTCGATTTCACTCGCCGGCGCCGCGGTGCTCATTTGCGCAAAACGGTTCAACAAGTCGCCCGCCACTTGCGAACGCGCGCGAAAAATGTAAAGATCGATCTGCCCTAATTGATATTCCGCCATCACGGCTTGCTGGCCTTCCGTCAAAGTCGGATAAACTCGCGCCACGATTTCGCTCAACAATCTGTTATACTCCTGCCGCAGCACGTTCACTTCGCTATCCAGCGTCAGCTCGGAATCGGTCTGCAAGCCGGTGGCAATCGCGCTTTTTTTGAAATCCGCCATCTTGGCTTCGATGCGGGATTTCACTTGCTGCAAACGGGTATCGCGCTCCCATAGCAGATCGATTGTCGGCAGGCCCAACTGACTCTGCAAATCCGCGAGTTTGCGTTGGCGATCGGCAATCGCCGATTCACTCGAACTGATGAGCTGGCGCAATTGCATTACGCTGTTCGCATCGAGACCGATCTTTTGCACTTGCGCCGAGGCTTGGCGCTCCTTCAGCTCTTGCAGCTTGCGCTCGGTCTCCTGCACTTTTTGTTTGTAGATTTCCAACTGCTCGTTGCTGAACTCCATCACCCCGCGAATGCCGCGCAGCTCGTTCTTCTTGGATTCATCAACAAAAATTTCCGTCAGCGATTTCACGAGGCGATACGCCATGCGCGGTG
>JABWAN010000218.1 GCA_013361015.1 Candidatus Zhuqueibacterota bacterium
CATTTCTGCACCTTCATTAGGCGTTTACTTCACCAAACTCAGAATGAAATTCTGAAAGTTTTTTGAACTACACACGGATCAAGAACGCACACGGAAAAAGCTTTTCAGCGTGTGTTTTTGATCCGTGTGCTGCCCGTTAGGGCTGCGGTTTTCAGCGCGGCTGAAAATCCGAGTTAGTTTATTTAGCAGAAAAGAACTCGCGCATCTTCGCCGTGAACACTTGCGGCGGGCGCACGGGGCGGCCCTCTCCGTTGATGAAGGTGTGCGTCGTGTAGCCCTCGGCCAAAAGCTGATCGGTCTCGTCGAAGATTTCATAATCGATGCGCAGGCTGGCGCGCGGCATTTCTTTGAGCCGGCTCACCACGCGCAGCATTTGGTCGTAGCGCGCGGACTTGCGATACTTGCAATGCGCCTCTAAAACCGGCAACGCCACGCCTGCTTTTTCGAGCTCTGCATATAGCAAACCGCTCGCACGCAGCATTTCCGTGCGGCCCACTTCAAACCAGACGAGGTAGTTCGCATAATAGGCAAAGCCCATTTGATCGGTATCGGCATAGCGCACGCGAATGCGGGTGGTGTTTTCAATCATGCGAGCAAGAATGTGAGGTTGATGAAGACTTGGTCTGATCAAACACACGGCAAGCTTAATAGAATTTCGAAAAAGAAGCAAGGCGATTGTTGGAATTGCGCCGGCGATGCGCGGAGAGAAGGTGCGGAGCAACTGAGGTATGGCAGAAATCAGCAAGACGCGCGGACTGTTGTGCAAACAAATCCGCGCGTGTTTTTCATTCGAGTGAAAGTTTTGTCAAAGGCGGCACGACAGCGACCAGGCATGTTTGCTAACCGAACCTTCATATGCCGGCATCGCGATTCGGGCATAGTCCAAAACCAGCGCGCGAAATTGCACGCCGAAGCCGATGTCCATTTTGTTGTCGTGCAGTCCCACACGCAAAGAGGGCAACCGACGATGCGAGTATTCCATTCCGAAACGGCTTTGTACTTCCGTGCCGGAACGCCACGTCTTCTCATGAGCGCCGAGGTTCGCCACGGCCAGGAAGCGGTGCTCGCCGTGCTGTATGCTCTTCTCCAAAATGAAGCGATACTCTCGCGGCAAATACTCGCGCACTTTGTCGAGCTTCAATGAGGGCTGCACGAGATTGTCGATCGCAAAGCCGAAGGCGAGGTCGCGTGTGAGCACATGTGCTGCAGGCGCGCGATAAATCACACCCAAGTCGATGCCCACGTTCTCCGGCCCGCTGGCAAATTTCGGAGTGAAAGATTGCCAAACGAATTTTGCGTTTGCACCCAGTGCCCACGAACGCGAAAGCGCGCGGCTGTATGTCAAGAGCAAATGCTCTTGCGTGAAGTTGGCTGTTCCTGTAAGGTTGGAATACTCATCCACCAAAGCAATATCTGCGGTGATCAATCGAAAATAGCTTACGCCCAATGTGCCACGTTGCCGAAGCGGAAGCATTGCTCCGAGGCTATAGAGATCTGCTTGCCCTGCAAGTCCCACACGAGCAAAAGTTGTTGTGAATCTTTCCACGCTGCATGCACTTGCGGGGTTCCAAGCCGTAGCGAGTGCATCGCGTGAAGAAATCATTGCACTCTGGCCCAAAGCTAGTCCCCGTGCGCCATAATTGAACTCGGGCAGTGAGCCGTATTGCGCATGGCTCTCGACTGCGATGAGCATGAGAGCAAAAGTTAAAAGAGCTTGGAGCTTCATATCTCGGTTCTCCTCATCACAAATGCCACGCATTTGGGAAGTGCGTGGCACTTCACGTGAGCTTATTTCACAATCACAAGCTTGCGTTTCTCAACATAGCTGCCGGCGCTCATGCGATAATGATACGAGCCTGCGGTCACTAGGGCACCCGCGTCGTCGCGGCCGTCCCAAGTGAGTGTGTATGCGCCCGGCGCTTGTTGTCCGGAGAATAAACGTTTGACGATTTGACCTTGCAGGTTGTAAATCACCACTTCGACTTTCACACTGCCGCTAGCCAGCATCGCGGGCAAGTCATATTGAATCGCAGTTCCGCTGGCGGCATTGCGCAATTGCAATGGATTGGGATAGTTCTGATAGAGCTTGAATTGCCGCGGCGTCGCATTCACTTGTGCCGTTGTGAGAGCGGACGTGAAAGCCGCGTTGGTGAAATCATCCGTCAAGTTGGCGACCGCAAAAGTGGAGTTGTCGATCTCGACGCCGGAGTTTACAAAGACGGCTTCAAAAATGGTGGTTGGAGTTTCAGCGGAAAGCTCGCTTGGATTGAAGCCACCAATGACCGCCAGGCCGGGCAAATATTCTTGCCCATCGAGCGCGAACCAGTTTTGCGTAGCTGTTGTGCGGCGCACACCGACAAATTTCAAATCGCGCGCGGGATACTGTAGCAACAAGCCGAAGGCATGCAATGCTTGCGGCCGCATGATTTGCATTTGCACGCACAAAGTATCTGAACTCGCCGCATTGCCGTTGATCAAACGCAATTGCATGGGGGCGTTTGACTTTTCAACAAAACTCGAGGCCGGCTTGGCAAAGCATTCGCTCGGCGGCAAGTTTTGCAGCGCGCGCGCGAAGATCGCCAACGCATCACGCGAAGTCACGGCGTTGTCGCAGTTCACGTCCGCCGCAATCAGTTCACATGCGAATGCGGGCAAGTCGCAGCTTGCCGAAAGAATGCCGCCGTTCAGAAAAATTTCAAACGCGCACAACGCATCGCCGGCAGAAAGCGCCTTGTCGGTATTAAGATCCCCGTCGTGATCGCACGGCGCACACGCAAATAAATTGCAGCACGGCTGCAAGCCCGCAATGTCGTCGGTTAAGTCGGTGACTTCCAGCTCGGTCGAATCGCCGACGTTGCATTGCACGCCGAAAGTGAATTGCAGCAGGGCCCCTTGACTGTTGGCGGGAATCGGGGTGGTGCCGAAACCGGCGCACATCAACGTTCCGGGCGCGAGCTCTTTCGCCGTCGAGGCAATGAAGTTGTTCGTGAGCGTTCCGCGCGAAGCTCCTCCAAAAGAGAGCACGTTCGGATCATATTGCAAACGAAAACCATAAGCCGAAACGCCTTGCGGGTTGCTCTTGATACGCACTTCGAAACGCACTGAATCGCCGTCCTGTTCGGTTAATTTCTCGCCGAGGTTTTTGCCGGTCTGTACGATGTAAAGAGCTGCACCGGGACAATTCGCCGGCTCGCAGCCTTTGCAGATGAAACTGGTGTTACAAGCTTGCACACCCGCGAAGTCTTTCGCCAATGTGTTCAGCGTGAGCGCACTGGTGTCGCCCACCGTGCACTGTGCTAGAAAAGTTATTTCAAACAGCGTTCCCGTGCTTCGCGCCGGAATGGCAATATTGTTCTCGCCGCTGCAAGTCAAAGTGCCCGCTAAGATTTCACGACATTCTTTTTGCAGAAAGTTGCCGAGCAGATTGCCCGCGGTCGCGCTCACGAATTTCAACGCGGCGGAATCAAAGTTGATCGCGAAACTGAACGAGTCCACCGGCTGGGGAATGTCTTTGATGCCAACAGTGAGCGTGAACGTATCACCTGACTTGGCAGCCACGGGCGTACCGATCGCCGCGCCGCTTTGCGCCAAATAGAGCGCGGCGCCA
Organism: Candidatus Zhuqueibacterota bacterium; assembly: GCA_013361015.1. Lineage (GTDB taxonomy): Bacteria > Zhuqueibacterota > Zhuqueibacteria > Zhuqueibacterales > Zhuqueibacteraceae > JABWAN01. The sequence goes on from JABWAN010000218.1 coordinate 3,608, forward strand.
CTGCAAGGCACTTGCACCGGATTCGTGCAAATCACACGGTTGCAGCACCCGGCCATGGTTTGCAAATCATCGAGCAAGTTGGTCACCACGATGTTGCTGCTGTCCACGGTAACTCCGGGCGGAGACGTCACCACGAAGCACAGCGTCGCAAGCACCCCTGAAGAATTGGCCAGAATCACGTCGTCGTCGAAGCCGGAACAAACTACCGTGCCCGGACTTGGTTGATTGCAGTCTGCCACCAAAAACTCGCTCACCAAGCCACCGCTTTGTATGCTTTGCAAAGTCAAACGTGTGGGATCGTATTGCACCGTATAGCCATATGCGTCAATGGGCACCGCGCTGTTTTCCATGCGAATGTCCACGCACACCACGTCGCCACTTTCAACTTGAATGGGCACGCCTTTTTGCCCGCCCTGCAAAATCGGAAAGATCGAGCGGAAGCCGCACAATTGTGGATTGCAAGGATTGCTTTGTGCCTGCAGCAAAGAAACAGTCAGCGCGGAAAACAAGAACACGAGAGCAAACCATGGTGTGCCGCGGCGCGCAGAGCACGACAACGGACGGAAGAAATTGGAAGGGTTCATGCCTGCCTCCAAAGAAAACCTGAAGAGCGAACCGGCCTGGCGTGATTTCAGCTTCCTGCTGAGAGCTTCACTTTTGGCTGCACAAGTTTTGGAATACGTTCAAAATTGATCGACAGTGAAACGTCTTGTTTCAACCTGAAGCACGCTCAGGTCCTTGAGCCTGCAGCTTGGGAGATTTTGGGTAGGATAAAGAGCAGCAAGTTGATAAAAAAACACTCTCACTCACGCAGCCAAGTGTGAGCACGCTCTTAAATCAAGCAAGGATTAGGCCGCCCGCACAGCAATTCATCGCAGCGAATTATTGGGGAATATCATGCCACTATTCGGCACGGCGTTAGGAGAGGGAGAAGAATTGCGTGCAAAACAAGAAGCCGGACTTTGCCCCTGTAAATAGCGCTGGAAAATCGCCAACGCATCGCCCGGCGTTACCGCGCCGTCGCAGTTGACATCCGCAATAAGATTCGCGCAGGCGAGCGAAGCAGTTGGACATTCTATCGGTCCGGCGCCGTTCGTGTGATAAAGTTGAAACGCGCACAAGGCATCGCCCGGCGTGAGCGCCGCATCGCGGTTGATATCGCCATCGCCGGCACAACGCACTTGCATCGCCAGCGCGCGTGTATTGTTGGTGGAAACGGACTCCTCCACATTTTCTTGATCATCGACAATCATGCCGAAAAAATAATCGCCGGGCGCAATCGCCGCGGGGAGTAGCAAAGAGAGGTTGGCAGTATCTTTTGCTCCGCTATTCAAACCCGAAAGCGATCGGCTCCCGAGCAGAGTATCGGCAAGCGTAATCACGCTATCTATGGAAAGATAAAACCCGATGCGAAAACTCCCGGCGTTTGCCCTTCCGAAATTTTGCACAGCGTGTGCAACTTCCAAAACCTGCCCCGGTTCGAGGGGCGATGCGGCTGTGAGCGTCACGGGCGCAAGGTCTGCGCGCGCCAATGTGTTGAGTGCAGCAATAGCGTCGACTCTGCCGAAACCATAAATCGAATCGTAGCCAATAGCGCCGAGATCAACCGCCGAGCTACGCAAGGCGGCACCAATTTCAAGCGCAGATTTCTCCGGCGCAATCTCGCGCGCGAGCGCAGCAATCGCGGCGGCGTGCGGCGCAGCAGCAGAGGTGCCGAAAAAAGGATTGGCGAAGAACCCGGCTTGCCCGACTTTCGTGTGCACGCCGTCAATCGCAATGACATCCGGTTTGGAACGCTCGCTGAACGCAACCGGGTTGCCGTTATTGTCATATGAGTAAATGCGCGACGGCCCGTGTGCACTAAAAGACGCAATGGTGTCATTCCCCGGATCGCTCGCATCAATCGCGCCGATGGCAAGCGCGTGCTCCGCGGCCGCGTGTCCATAAAGCGCGCCCTCCGGCAAGCCGGCGTATTGCGTGGGCGTGACGCCGTTGCCCAAAGTATAGAGTTTGAAGCGGCGATTTGCGCCGCTCACCCTCGTCACGGCGATTTGCACCACGCGCGGCAAAAAGAAGGAATTGCGATACTCGACATACTCGATGGGATCGTCGTCGCCGTTCTGCACGTCCGTGCCGCGCGCGAGGATGCTGGAAAAGTTCGAATCGTAAATGAACAAGTCATAATTATCCGCAGCGCGACCGAAGGCATTGTTCCACTGCAGCACCAGCAGAATCGTGCTGCCCGCAGAAATCGTCACGTTCATCGACTCATCCAATGGCGCATTGCTGAAGTCATGAAACCCATCGCCGTCGTTTGAAACGAATTCCGCTTCATAGTGGTCAAGCTCATGATTGCCCGCGGCGGAAACATAAACCACGTCGTCATTCGCAACCACTTGCGCCACGGTCTGTGCAATCATGCCGTCTTCATACGCCGGCTCGAGCAGATAGAGCACGTCATCACAAATGACTCTCGCGCCGGCAGCGCGCAACAGCAGAATGTTATTTGCAAAGTCCGCGGCGCTCAAACCGACATCGGCAAACGCCAGCGCCGCGCCGGGCGCGAGATCGTGAATAATTTCGAGCAACGCCGTGCCCTCGTCTCCGCCCACGCGATTGTTGAGCACCTGCACACTCGCCGGCAAATCTTGGCTGGCTTGCGCCGTACTCAAATGATTCACGCCGTCCGACAACACGCCCACCTTCTGCCCCGCGCCGCTCACATTGAAAGTTGCGCGACCTGCATTCGCACCGAGAATGGCATCGCCCGCAGTCAGCACTTCTCCGGTTTGCGTGAGCGGCCGATCGACCGGGCGAATGTGAAAAATTTCCGGCAACACTGCGACGGCTTTGATTTTATCAAACGGCAACCATCCCGTCATGAGTTGGTGGGCGCGCGAGATATTCAAAGTCTGCGTTGTGGCTTCGATCGCAAAACCGAGCGCGTGCAGTTTGGCGAGCAGTGCCGCACTAATTTCATGCACACGCAGTGCGAGACGCATGCGGCCGCGCGCATCGACTTGCACCCACGCAGTTGAAAAAGAATCAGCCGCGGTACGCGTGGCGCTCGTGTATCCCTGCGGCGCCATCGCCGCCATTACTTGCAGCACATTGGCATTGATTTTCAACTCCGCCGGTGTGCGCGCCGCGGCTTGTACTGCTTGCGTTCGTTCTGCGAGCTCCGCGGGAACATTTTGCGCGAGCAGCAAGCGAGGAAGCAGCGAAAAAATCAAAAAGTAAAAAATGTGTTTGATGCGCATGGCCTGTGAGAAGGATCGTTCGAACGGTGTTTATTGCAGACCAGCGAAGGTAGGGCTTGAAGAACAGATTGGCAAGGCGAAATCTGCAGCTCGTTGCCGAGGAGCTTTGTAGACCCGAATTTTGCACCAAGCTCGACCCCATCCGTGATGAGCGCGGGTTTGACCATGACGCCAATCTGCCCATCGAGTGGTGCATAAAAAATTTTGCACGAAGGCTTGCTGACAACTCCTAATGAGTGAAATGTTTATAGTAAAGCTCGCCCACGGTTTCTACAAACTCCGATAGGAGTGGCATGTTGGATGATCACGATAAAATCCGCGCCACTTCCATGAAATCTACATGTCACTCCTTTGGAGTTGAGGCCCGTCCCGCTTCATCGTTCCTAGAAACATTCCACTCCTGCCGGAGTTGTCTGCTGTGAGCTGTCGCGTTTTGACGAATGGGCGGCCCTCGTGCAAAATTCGGATAGTAAACAGGCTGGGTCTTTTATGTTCTGTCGCTGCTTCACCGAGGGTTCTTCTTTGCTTGTTTACCTCACCTTTCTCTCTTCGAGCGAGGTGACTTCGAGTCGAAAGCATGTGCGCCTCCGAGGATGACGGAAGCGTAGCACAGGCTTCCCGTCGGGCACGAGTCTGTTTGCAGCCTTTTGCTTTTCGAAATCCGCGAAGCGCTCGAGTATCTAAAAGACAAATTTAGTGCAAAAAATTTAGCCACAGAATCACACGGAAACTCACGGAAAGAGACTCATTTTTGTGAGCGAATAATTTCTGTGCTTTTCCGTGTGATGCCGTGGCCTGATCTTTTTGGTTCCGGCTCGTCCTATATGTTATCTTGCGAATAGTTCTTTGACATGTTATTCTTTGTTCTTCCAGAAGAGTTTTGCAACCTGTCTGTTATTCCT
>JABWAN010000219.1 GCA_013361015.1 Candidatus Zhuqueibacterota bacterium
GACACGGTGTTCCCGGCGCGCTTGTTTCCGTTGTAGGAATTAATATTCTGAATCAGATTTTAGATGCAACGCCTTCCATTTCAACAGGCGAGCTGCTTAATCAGTTACACAGAAACATCATCAATGCACTGAATAAAGACAGCAGAGCGCGTGATTCATACGACGGAATGGATATTGCCGTGATACGCATTGATAAACCCGCATCTGAAATCCAGTTTTCAGGAGCGTCGCGTCCGCTACTGATGTGCAGCAAGGAAAAAACCGAATTGATTCGCGGAGACAAATATTCCATTGGCGGAGTTAAAGATCTTGACGACGCAACCAGCTTTACAACGCACACATTCACAGTAAAAAACAGTTCATTAAATCTGTACATGTTCACAGATGGATATGCGGATCAGTTCGGCGGCCCTAAAGGCAAGAAATTCATGGTAAAACAATTACTTACGTTGCTTGCCGAGTCACATCATTTACCGCTTCACGAACAGGCATCCCGACTTGAGCAGAATTTTGACGGGTGGAAACAGAACTTTCAGCAGGTTGATGACGTATTAGTGATCGGAATCCGCGTATAACGGGCTAAAGCCTCAATTGCCGGAATTTGAAAAGTAGGGGCACGGAGTAATACTCCCTTCAAGGGGCACTTTTAAAGCATACTTTTAGGCAATTCCCCCGGCGGGCGGGCGCCCCAAGCATGCTAGCATGCGGCGATCTTCCGTGTCGAAAGGCCTGAGCAGCAAGAGTGCGCCGAGATAAACAACCACTGCAAGCAGAAGCTGCGGGATCAAATGCCACGCAGCCGTGAGTTCTAGCGCGCAGACCATAGCGAGCGTTGCCGCAACCGGTTTCAAAAGTTGTGAAAGCCGCAAGGCCGGGCGCGCCACGCCGCGCAAGTAGTAAATTTGCAAAATGACGGATGCGGTGACAGAAATGAGGGTCGCGATACATGCGCCGAGCATGCCCATTCGGTCAATCAAGAAATAGTTCAGGACTAAATTCCACACGAGCCGATAGACATTCACACGCAGATCGAGGTGAGCGCGGCCAGCAATGACAAGACCATTGGCAAAGAGCTTCACGAGCGTATAGGGCAGCGTAATCCAAATCAAAATTTGGAGTCCTGTCGCCGCGGCGACAAATTCTGGCCCGTAAAAAAGCGTGAGAATTTTTGTGCTGAGCACATGCACGAGAACCACAATGGGTAAATAGCCCGTGATGGTATATTGCACACACTTGTCGATGAGCAATTGAAAGTTTTCCCGCGCATGATGAAACATTCGCGTTAAAGTCGGATAGATGGCCGTGAGCACGCCGCCGCCGACAAAGGTGGCGAGATCCATCAAGCGATAGCCGGCGCTGAAGTGGCCCACGGCCTCGGCGCTCACGAGACGCGAGAGCATGAGAATATTGACGCGCCAATAAACCGAAGCGAGAATTGCCATGCCTGCAAAAGTCGGCGCGGTTTTAAGCAGCGCGCGAAAAATCTCGCGATCCCAAACTCTCTGCGGTCTGCCGATGTGTTTGAGTTGCATCCACCACGTCATTGCCGCGGCCAGCGCACGGCTGACAACAAAGCTCACGAGCAGCCACGACATGCCCAAGCCGAAGAATATGACTGCCAGGCCGAGGAGCACGCGCACCACGGTTTCCAAAACTTGCACGACGCCGGCAACGGCCATGCGATCAAAGGCATAGAGAATGGAGGTCAAAACATACAAAACGACCGTCGGCACCAGGGAGAAACTGATGATGAAAAGTCCCTTTAAGATTTCTGCCTCATAGCCCATGATTTTGGCCGAGAACATCATGATAATTTGCGCCGCCAATGCGGAGCCCACGCCGAGCGCCATGTTGCTTGTGAAGATGGCATGCCACTTCGCTTGGCACTTTCCGATCTCGCGGATCATATAACTGCGCAGGCCCAAGCCCGCAATGCCCTCGAAGATCGCAACCATGGAAAGCGCAAAAGTATATTCCCCTAAGCCCGTTGCACCGGTGATGCGCGCCAGGGCAATGACAAAGATCATTCCCAACAAGGGATTGATGATTTGCACCATGAGCAGCGATGAAGCATTCTTTATGATTTTTGCGGACACTTTATAAAACTCCGTTTCGTGCGTGGCGATTGTTGCCGCGATTAAGATTGAGCTCGCGCACGCCCGGGCCGGTGTTGAGGTGCAATCGCGTAATCGCGGCAACCAAGCCGATATGCAGCCACAAAATCGGAATGCGCCCGATTTCTTCATAATCGACCATGCCGTGAATCGCAAAAGCGAGCAGCCCGCCGGCGATTCCAATCGTGACCATTCCCACGTCCGGCGCCATGCGTTTGGTGAGCGCGAGGCATTGCACAAACACGACGAGCAAAATCCCTAAAAACACGACGAGACTTCCGATGCCCAATTCCGCGGCAATCAGGAGATACATGTTGTGCACTTTGGCTTGTAAGGTGAATGGCTCGGCGGGATCACCATAACGCGGCAGTATGACGCGGTAATTGCCATAGCCGATGCCAAGGGGATGCTCTTGAATAATCTTCAAGGCAATGCGTGCCATCGGCTCGCGCGTGGCGAAGGAGCCCTCGTCCTGACTGGTGAAGCGCGCGATGAAGGTTTCGATATTGATCAAAACAAAAGGAACGAAAAGCAGGAGAATGACTTTGAGGCTCTGCACAGCTCGCGCGCGCAGCAAAGGTTGCATGATCATCGCGCCGAAGACGAGCGCACTCCCGAGTGCAACACCGATCCATGCGGCGCGCGAAAGGGTTGCGACCAACGCGCCGCCGCCCATTACCAGCGCGGCGCTTGCAATCAGTCGATGCGATTTCTTGGGTGCGGCAATAACGACGGCCAAAGCCAGCGGCAAGACGAGGCCAAGATAGCGCGCGAATTGATTGGTATGGCCGAAGGTGCCGGCGACGCGAATGGCCGTATCGCCGGTGTTCAGCGCTTGCGTCATAACTTTTTCCGATCCGCCCACGATGCCGAGCGCCAATTGGCCGCCGGTTAATTTTTGCGCGAACCCCAACGCACCCTCCGCGATCGTGATGGCGAACAAAGCGAGCAGCACGCGTTGCAACGCCGGTTGCGAGTTTACGCACTTGGTCACGATCCACGCGAGCGCCATCATGCGAAACAAACGAATGATTTCGAAATAGGTGAGCGCGGGTTCCTTGGCGAGATTGACGGATAGCAGAGCCAATAGAAATAAGCAGGCCATGAGCCACTTCAGCGCGCTCGGACGCAGCGGCCGCCGTTCTGCGTGCGGAACCGTGAGCAGGTAATGCGCCAACAAGCCGAGCAGCGTGAAGTCCAGCAGGCTTGCGGCAATGCGATGATCGCCGCCGAGCTTGGCGTTGTAGTATAAACTGAAATCGAAACCGACCAGCGGAATGACCAGTGCCATCGCAGTGAGTAAAGCGAAATGGCGCTGCCGGATGAAGACCATGCCGATCACGCCGGCGCAAAGAACGATCAACACGCCGAGCCATTGATTCGGCAGGCTCGCTATACGATAGGCCATGAACGCATACGCCGCGAGCATCCCCGCGAGGACTGGCAGGCGAAGCAGGCTTGAAGATTTGTCGGCATTGAGGGTGAGCATGGCTTCCGGACAAAAGTTTGATTGCAGTCTTTTCTAAAAAGCGGGACAATGGCTGGCAAATCTATTCAAAAGCGACAACAGAAAAACCGGGGAAGGAAAGACAAGGCCGTCGTCAATGTGGATCAGCGAGCGACCTTGTGCTTTTCGGCCATTCATTTTTCTGTCATCGCTTTTTTGTGTGCGTTGCCTCAGTAGGCGCCGGCGCCGAGTAAAACGTTGAATGGTGTTTTGAACAGGATCTTCAAGTCCAGCATCAGGCTTTGATGCATGGCGTAATACTTATCCAACGCCACCCAATCGCGAAACGAGGAGTCGCTACGGCCGCTCACTTGCCAAAGCCCGGTGAGACCGGGTTTCACTTGCAGCCGTGTTTCCGACCACGAGGGTTCGAACTTCAGCTCTTTGCGCGCCAAAGGTCGCGGACCTACGAAGCTCATTTCTCCGAGCAAGATGTTGAACAGTTGGGGAATCTCATCGAGACTGTACTTGCGGAGAATTTTGCCGACGCGCGTCATGCGCGGATCGTTTTCGATTTTGAAGATCGGGCCGTCGACTTGGTTCAAATGTTTCAATTCATGCTGGCGCTCTGCGGCGTCTTGCGCCATTGAGCGAAATTTGAACATGAAAAACTCGCGGCCACGCAAGCCGCAACGGCGTTGGCGGAAGAACACCGGGCCCGGGCTGTCTGCCTTAATTGCACACGCGATCACGCTCATCACCGGCAGGAATAACGCAAGCAACATGCTGGAGAAGGCGAGATCGATGCCGCGTTTGCAGAAATCATAAACCCGGCGACGATGCTGTCCGTGCAACACCGGCGTGGAGTTGGAGGAAGCAATCGTCGTGATGTTGTAGTTCTTTTCTAAAAGATTGATGGTCGCAGGTTGCAAGCCCTCTTTCATGACGACCGTGTTTTGCAGGTGTTGACGCGGCCCAACTTTGCTGTCACGCGTGACCACGGAACGCTCAATCCAGCTTGCTTCCGCTACTTGGCTGCGATTCCACACAGTGCATTCACGCAACACGGCGCCTTTGCCGACAAAGCAATCCGCGCCGATCGCGACCGGCCCAATAATTTGCACGTCATCGTCAATCACGGTGTTGTCGCCGATCACGACCGGCGGAATAAAGTTGACGCGACTGCTGATATGCACGTTGCGGCCGACCCAAACGTTCGGTGAAATCTGGCGCTGATAAGTAATGTTGCCGAAGCGGCCCGACAGTGCGCCTTCATTCATCTTCATGTAATCTTCCAGATTGAAAAGATTTTGCCAATCGCCGGCCAGTTGCTGCGCGTTGACTTTCAAACCGGCCTCCAACAAGCGCGGCAACAATTGCTCTTTGATGTCGAGAAAGCTCTCCCCTTGACGATAGTGTTGAAACACGGAAGGCTGGAAGCAATAAATGCCGAGCGGGAAAAGGCGCGAGGATTGAATCACGCCGTCGCCGCGATTGATGCGCGCCATGTTGCCGTTTTCGGATACTTCCACCACTTCGCTGCGGCCGAAATCATAGACCGGCGGCAGCTTTGAAACCAAGACCGTCGCGTCGGCATGCGAGCGCACGTGCTGTTTCACGAGATCGTGCAGATTGAAATTGAATAGTACATTGCAGCCCATCACGATAAACGGCTCGTTTGCAAGCAGAGAGGCAAGCTGATTCAAAGCGCCCGCGGAGCCCGAAGGCCGGTCTTCGAGCGCGTAACGAATAACCACTTCCCACGGATCACCGTTGCCGAGCACTTCCATCAATGCGGTGTTTTCGCGATCCAAACAAAAAATCAAATCAGTGAATCCAGAGCGTTTCAAGTGTTGCACAAGGTGAATCGCCAGCGGGGTATTGGCAATCGGCAGTAACGGCTTCGGGACTACCTGCGTGAGCGGCAGCAATCGCGCTCCGCTTGCTCCTGCGAGAATAACGACTTTCATGAGAACCATCTCCTTTTGGTTTTATAGGCTTTCGTAAATGGACTTCGGGATATAATAGCGCCGTTGATTGAACACCACGCCAAACAATTGAATGCCATGATGATCAAATCTACTTTTTAAGGTTCGCACCACTTCGATGCGGGTGCGTTCTGCTTGCACGACTTGGATGAGGCCGTCAATTTGGCGGGCGGCAAACAATCCTTGTGGAACTTCATTCAACGGCGGAAAATCAAACAGAATGAGATCGAAGTATTTGCTGTTTTTGCCGGCCTTGTTGATCGCGCGCACCGCGGTTTCAAGCTCGAAGCGAGTGGTTTTCGCGGGTATGCCAAAGGGCAACAAAAAGATCTTGTGCGCTTTGACCGTGCGAATGACGTCGGCAAACTTGCGCCGCGCATGCATGAGGTCGATTAAGCCCGGGCCTTCCGGCAAAGAAAACAGGCTCGCGAAGTTGGAGTGGCGCACGTTCAAATCCACGACGAGAATCCGTAAATTGGTGCGCTTGAAATCAATGACGAGGTTGGCGAGAATCGTGGAGGTGCCTTCACCGCTATGTGCGCTGGCAAAGCCGAGACTCAAAGTGCCGTGGCGCTGATGCAATATTTGAATCTCGTTGCGCATCTTTTCAATCTCTTCCTGTGCGAGCGGCAGCGCACGAAACATCACGACCGATTCGTCGGTCAGCGTCAAAGCCCGATTTGATTTTTGCTCGCGCAAGGTCTGTTCAGCGATGTGTTGAAAAGAATTAAAACTCTTTTCGTCGCTATCCTCCGGCGCCTGCCCGTCGCTTTGATAGCCGTTAAAAGACCGGCCGTTCTTTCCCGGAGCATGGCCGTTTCGGTGATCATCGGTTTTAGTTTTGAAGTCGATCATAGTCCTCTTCCTCCGGAGAATAAGTGAGTCTCCGATTCTTCTCAGCGGAAATCACGCCCAACACCGGTACTTCGAGCGCCAGCGCCAATTCTTGCGGCGATTTAAAGGTGCCATTGAAATACTCGCGCACGAGGCCGCCTGCGAGCGCCGCAAACGTTCCCAGAACGAGGCTTAGAACCATGTTGCGGCCCTTGCGCGGACTGATCGGCTCGCTCGGCACGCCGGCGGGACTAATGACGGTGATGCGCGAAAGCCGGCGGTCCGTGGCATTTTCCACACTCATTTCTTCGCGGCGCATCACGAGCAACGAATAGACTTTGCGCGCATTGTCGATCGCCAATTCCAATTCATCAAGCACGCGCTCCTTTTCCGGCAGCGCTTTGATTTCACTTTTGGCCGTGGCCAACGCGCGCGACACCACAAGCTCTTCTTCGCGCAGAGAATTTAAACGCTCGTTTTCCAAGGAGAGCAAGCGATCCACTTCCGCGACGAGCGCGGTTTGCACACTTGCGATTTGTTTGTTGAGATCGGCGACGAGGCGGTGATCGCCTTGATATTTTTCCGCGAGCGCGTTGCGCTCCAACCGCAGCTCGGTCACGCGGGTATAAAGCATGCGCACGGAAGGATGACTGTCCATTTCTGCGGTCGGGATCACGAGCGAATCGTCGACGCTATGCACCTGCCGTAGGCGTTGGATTTTTTCGGTGAGCAGCTCGGCTTTTTCACGCAATTGCGCGAGTTGTTGATCCGCGGAGCGGTATTTTTCATACATCATGCTTTCTTGTTTGCTATGCTGCACCAAACCCGTGGAAGAGCGATAGCTATTCAGCGTCCGTTCTAAACTATCGAGCCGGCTGCGGGCTTCCTCAATCCGCTCTTTGAGAAAATTCTCGGCACCGGCGCCTCCGTGCACTTGCGCGTTATACGCAACGTAGGCGTTGGCCAGTGCATTCGCAAACCATGCGGCGCGCACAGGATCAGTATCATCAAAACTGATTTCAATAACATTGGAGCCGGTCACTGCCTCCACCGTAATGAATTGGCGGAATTGCTCGAGCATCTTTTCGCTAATGGCGCCATCGTCATTCGCCTGCGGCGATAAGTCGGGGTGATCGAACTGCGCGAGCTTCCTGTTTTGTGCCCAACTCGCATAGAGCACATTCTCCAACACCGGCCGGCTGGTGGCGATTTCAAGCTCCGAGCGAATGTCTTCTTCCTGATCCAAACGCGAGAAATAAGGATTCAAAGCGGCCGGCCGGCTTTCGCGCCGGACGAGTACTTTGGCTTTGGTGCGATAAACGTTTGCCGCGGTGAATGTAGCGATCGCCACCGGAATCACGGTCAGCGCGAAAATGGTGAG
>JABWAN010000220.1 GCA_013361015.1 Candidatus Zhuqueibacterota bacterium
GCCACCAACGGTAATGGTTACGTCGTTTCCAAATACTTGTGCACATACCATGGTTAGTGCTTCGCATTGGGTTGGGTTCACTTTTCCGGGCATAATGGATGAACCCGGTTCGTTTTCTGGAATTAAGATTTCACCTATTCCGGAACGTGGTCCTGAAGCCATCATACGCACATCATTGGCGATTTTGTTTAATGAAACGGCTAGCATTTTCAAGGCTCCGTGTGATTCAACGATAGCATCGTGAGCGGCAAGAGCTTCAAATTTATTTTCTGCGGTTACGAACGGTAAACCTGTAAATTGGGCAATGTATTCTGCCACTTTTACATCGTAGCCGGGAGGAGTGTTTAATCCGGTGCCAACGGCTGTTCCGCCTAAGGCAACTTCGGCAAGATGATCTAAGGTGTTTTTTAAAGCTTTTAGACCGTGGTCTAATTGAGAAACGTAGCCAGAAAATTCTTGACCTAAGGTGAGGGGAGTGGCATCCATTAAATGCGTACGGCCGATTTTAACCACGTTCATGTATTTATCGGCTTTGGCTTTTAATGTATTGCGAAGTTGTGTTACGCCGGGAATTGTTTTTTCGATAACGGCTTTGTAGCACGCAATGTGCATTCCGGTCGGGAAGGTGTCGTTGGATGATTGCGATTTATTGACGTCGTCGTTAGCTTTCACTAATTGTTCGCCTTCGCCAATGTTGAATCCGCCCAACACTTGTGCACGGTTGGCGATGACTTCGTTCACGTTCATGTTGGTTTGCGTGCCGCTGCCGGTTTGCCATACCACGAGCGGAAAGTGCTCGTCCAATTTGCCGGAAATGACTTCGTCCGCGGCTTTCACAATCAAGTCACATTTCTCCGCGGAGAGCAGCCCCAATTCTTGATTGACGAGCGCTGCGGCTTTTTTCAGAATGCCGAAGGCCCACAGCAGCTCGCGCGGCATGCGCTCGCCGCCGATTTTGAAATGATGCAGCGACCGCGCGGTCTGCGCGCCGTAATACTTGTCGTTGGGCACTTGTATCTCGCCCATGCTGTCGGTTTCAATGCGATAGTCCATGTGCTACTCCTTTCGCGTGAGAATCCATATGTGAGGCGATCTATAAAACGTAAATGTCACTCAAATCATTGTAAGCCGGTGTGCTGCAGAAAGGCTTCTGTTTGCACAATAAACTTTTCTGCTTGCAAGCAGCGCAGCCTCGGCACAATAGAACATGGCGTAATACAAACGTGAAGTCGAAGAGTCGTAATCACCTTCGCTCCGCAAAAGCTCTGCTGAATGCACGTACTTTCTTGAGCGCTTGCTTGAGCTCGAGCAAAGCTGATCGCGTTTTCAAGTCAAGATTTTGTGCGCTCATTTTGGACTCCGTGATGGTAATGCTGTTCATTCAAAAAGCGCCGAACGCTTACGGTGGCTTGCGTGCTCCAAAGTAACCATCCCACCAGGGAAAAGCAAGCCACGGCTTTTTGCGCGGACAAATGCAGCGCTCAACCACGGTGGGTCGTGGTTTTGGTTTATGAAAGAACGCGCTCGCGTAAGTACGGCTTGGCTGAAGTTTTATCGGCCCCACCGAACTCATCCCCCGGCCCCTTCTCTTAAGAAGAGAAGGGGAGAAAAGCATGTGGCGCGCGCGGCTTTTTTTTCCAAAAAGGCAAAAGCTTTTCACAGCCTCGACCCAGCTCTCCCCCTTCTCTTCCCAAGAGAAGCGGGCCGGGGGGATGAGTTAAAATTTTCGACCCCGCTCGCTAGCGCTCGCTCTGCTAAAAGCAAAAGCGCAGAAGCTCAGAGTAACAGATGGTCAGAGTTTCAGAGTCTCAAATAATGGGACTGGAAGCGCACGCAACCCGAAACCCAAAATTGAAGTTCCAATTGACGGGGGCGTTGAGGCCACGAGCGACGCCGCGCAGATTACCTGAGGTATTGCTCCACGAGCCGCCGCGCAGAGCCCGCGCCTCCTTTCTTTCACTAGACCAGTTCTCTTGCCACTCCCACACATTGCCCGCCATGTCCATCAAGCCTTCGGGCGTCGCGCCTTCGGTGTAGCGACCCACCGGCGTGGTTTGCCCAACTTTGTGACCATAGTTTGCAAGCTTTTCATTCGGTTCGCCTTTCTCATTTGGCCAGGGATATTTGCGCGGCGAGCCCTCCTCCAAACGGCCCGCTGCGGCGCGCTCCCATTCGATCTCGTGCGGCAAACGGTAAAGAACTTGTTGCTGGTTGCTCGTTTCTCGTTGCAATGCCGTGAGCCAAAAGCAATAAGCGCGCGCCGCATACCAAGTCACACCGGCCACAGGTTGATCCTCGCCGTTAAATCTGCGGTCGTTATCACGTTTCGACTTGAGCTTCTCGGGCCAGGCTTTCCTATCACGACTGAGATAGTAGAGATAGGCTTTATCAGCGGAAGCGAATTCCAGAAGTTTCTCGGCGAAAGCAGGAGGCGCCAGCCTGTTGTTCAACTCCGGCTCTTCTTCTTGCAGATAACGAATGAAGCGGCGGTATTGCTTGTTGGTCACCGGGTATTTAGCGAAATAAAGGTCCGGCACTTTTTCAACTTTCTTAGTGACGGAGAATTTGATCGTGCCGCCGCGAAGCAAAATGTACTCGGCGTTGTATTCCACCGGGTTGCGGAAGGAAGGCGGCAGTTGCTCGAACAAGGCGGGCGCGGTGATGGGGATTGTTGGTTTGAGCATGGGTGCTTCGAGTTGCGCCATGATCTCGCGCGCAATATCACGGATACTGTCCAACCCTCGTCGCTCTTCGGCAAAGGCGTGCAAAGCTTCGCGCACGCGCTCGCCGCCAATGGCCTTCAAACAATCCAAAGCATAACGCTGTTGATTCGCGGTTTTGTTTTGATCGTGCAAGCACGCGAGCAGGGCGTCGAGCGGCCGCTCCGGCGCCTCGCGCACCAATGCGAGCAGCAAGTCTTGTTGCTCGGAAGTCAGCTCGCGGCTTTTATCCGAAGCAAAGAAAGCGGCCATGAACGCGGTGAAGGCTTTGCCATTGGCTTTGCTGAAAAAATAGCGCAAAGCCTCAGCCCACCACGTTTCGCCAAAGGTTTCCACCAGCCGCTGCACGCGCTGCTTCTCTTCATAAACATGCACAAGCTGCATGCCGGCAAAATATTCGCGGAACGATTTGTGGCGGAAGATGTAATCGTTCCTGCCATAGTCCGCAATGAGCCCGGCCCGGTCGCGGAAGTTGGCGCACAGAGCTTCGGGCTGCACCGCGCTGTCGAGCGGTTCGAGAATGGGTTTGAGATAATCGTGCATGCGCTCTTTGGCAACTTCATCCGCGGCCAACTCTTCTTGCATCCACAGCGAAACGGGCGCAAGCACGCGGCGCGCTTTCTCGGCCTTGAGCACAGGCGCGAGATGGCGTTGCTCGTCGCGATATTCCAAAAGATAGTCGAGCGCGATGTCATACAGCTTGGTGCGGCTCTCGGGCCGGGTCTTGTGCTTTTTCCAAATGAGCGCGAGCAGTTGCAAGAGCATGGGAATGCCGGCCAGCTCGCGCAGGCTGCGATTCTCTTTGTGCTCAAGATAGTCGATGACGTCCTGCGCGTTCTTTTCCGCCTCGCGCAATTGCCGCTCGCGCCACTCCGCTTCGGACTCGTGCTTGAGCGGCCGGCTGCTTTCAAGAAAGGCGGCGCGAAACCATTTGCGCAGGAACTCGTGCTTTTGCTCGGTGGAAAAATCGCGCACCTCGGCGTGCACGTGCGGCGTGCGCAGCGTGAGATTGTCGCGGCTGCGCATGCCCGTGCTGCGGCTGGTTAAAATGAAGCGGCTGCGTTTCAGTCCCACGCATTTGCCATCGATCCACTCGCAGATTTTTTTGCGCTCTTCGAGTTTGCTCTTTTCGTCCAAACCGTCGAGCAGCACGAGCGTGTCGCGGTTTTGCAGCCACGTGTGAAAATCTTCGGCAGTGATCGCCAGCTCGCGCTCGCTGGCCCAATGCGCCAAATTTTCCGCAAGGCTTTGGGCGGGGTCGACTTCACGCAGCGGCAGATAAAACGGCAATACCGGCTGCTCGAAGCCGAGCGCAAGATAGCCCTCGTCTTGGCAGCAGAGCATGGCGTAATATTTCATCAAAGTGGTTTTGCCCGAGCCGGGGTCGCCGATGATGAGCAACAGCTTGCGTCCGTAGTCGCGAAACGCACGGGTGAGAACTTCTTCGGGCGAGAGGTCTTCATGCTCGCCGCGCATACGGCCCAGTTCGCCCAATTGCGAGAACTCCTCGCTGCGATAGTGCTCGGAGAGATTGAGGCGCACGAAGGTGTCAACCAATCCCACCGGCACTTCGTCAACCCCGGGCGCAGCGAGGTGAATTTGGCAAACCTCGGTTTCGAGCGCGTGGCGATAGCGTGCTTCCGCGGTTTTGGCTTTTTGCACGTGCGCATGTTGTTCTTGTTGCCGCGCAAATTCGTGCTCAACGCGAAGCTGGGCGCGGCGTTCTTCGGCTTTGCGTGCGTTCTCTTCCAACGCGATGCGCTGCTTGAACTCATGCTCTGCGCGCAGCTCGGCTTCTTTCTTTTTGCGCGCGAGCCGGCGATAGAGCAAAGCCGTCACCAACGCGATCAAAACCGAAAGCAACGCGATGCCGGAGTTGATCAAGTCTTTGGTCGTGAGGGCATCATCCTGTGAAGCTGCTCCGTTTTGCGGCGCAGAGGGTTTGACCACAACCGTCGAATCCAATTCGGCTTGCCGGGCTGCCGGAGGCAGGAGCTGCGTGCTGTCTTGGCGCCAGCCGAACGAAGCTTCGCACAACGCACAAAGGCCGAGGCTCAAGATCGTCAGGTAGGATTTTGTGCTTCTCATCATAGACGGGTCGCTACGTTGGAGCAATGTGGGCACAATAATTTGTAGCAAGATACTTGCGCGCATTTTAAAAGACAAGAGGGCGATTTGAGGGGGGAGAATAAATAAAAAGGCGAGTCAGCGACTCGCCTCTATAGTCAAAAAATCATTCGTTGATGATAAACTCGACCGGATCGCGTGCTTTGCCGTCGGCCCAAACTTCATAATGCAAATGCGGGCCCGTGGCGCGGCCGGTATCGCCGACGAGGCCGACGATTTCCCAGCGTTGAATTCTCTGGCCCTGTTTCACGTTCACTTTCGAGAGATGGCCGTAGAGCGTTTTCATGCCGTGCCCGTGGTCGATAATAACCACGCGACCGTAACCTCGGCCTCTGCGATACGTGGTCTTCGCCAATTCGATGGTTCCGGCCGCGGGCGCGTACACTGTGGTGCCATACGGCGCGGCCACATCCAAGCCGCGGTGGTGGCGCAAACGGCGCACGAACGGATCGACGCGTTTGCCGAAGAAATCCGTAATGCGCCCGCTCAAGATCGGTTTCACGGAAGGAATGTGCGCGAGTTGTTGGCGCCGGGTTTCGAAATTCTCGAACAAGGTTTGATGCGTTTGTCGCGTGGCCGAAATGCGCGACTCGAGGTGATTGATCAAATCCGTGGGCGTGAGCGTGTTGAAATCCACCGTGCTGGCTTGCTGCAACGAGTGGCTCGAATACAGATTGGCATCGGGCTGGCTGCCGGCTTGCAGCGTGGGCAAAATGTTGTCATCTTCATCCACAAACGCGCCGCCGCGGCCGGTGAGCGCTTCGGCGTTTTCACCGCCGTTGCGTTTGTCGACTTCCGTAAAAATCAAACCGCTCGGCAAACCGTGCAGACGCTCATAGCGCCGGCCCAACTCCAGGGCGCGGTCTTGCCATTGCTCGAATTGTCGGCGCAAAACGTTTTGTTTCGCACCTTGATATTCGGTGTAAATCTCTTGAAAGAGCAGCTTCGAGCCGAAGAGCAAGAATATGAAAACCACCACGAGGGCACCGGCGCCGCCGGCGAGGATGGCGAGAAAGCTCTTCAGGCTGAATTCAAACTGTTTGTAGTCACTGCCCCATGCCGAGAAAAACACCAAACGAATTCTCTTGTCTTCCATGCAGGCGCACTCCAGCTTTCGTTTATTGACACGCGGAGGCAGCGCGATTCGTGCCAGGTCTTCCTAACGCTGTTCCGCTGAAACTATGTTGGGGAGGAAAGTCAAACCTTCCGTGGAGTCAAGTAAACGAAAACGCCTTCATGGCCTCGCGGGGCGGAGATTCCGGCCGCATACATCCCTCTCAGAGGTGTTCAATAATGATGGTGATATACCGGCAGCGCCGCAGAATACGGAACTGCGCCAGGAATTTTTGCGCCTAATGATCGCAATTTTACCGCAATTTTGCAAACAAAAATTCTGCGCGCTGCCGCTCCGCAACATTCGCCAAGCAAGTGTTTGAGAACGCCGGAACGATGCGTATATTGCGCAACTAGGCAAACAATATCTCGAGGCCTGGGCGCAACGCGGGCGAGGCATGAGCCAAAGCCTTGCGCTGGCATTGCAGGGAACAAACCGGCAACGAGTAGAGAATCATTCTGATTTCAGGAGGCGTGCGTGAAAGGATTGCAGCTTTTTCTGCGTTTCATACTGGCCAGTTTTCAGCGCGTGTTTTATGTGCTCTCGGCCGGGCAAATGCCGCCGTTTGCGAGCGTGGCCGTGCTCGTGCGCGAGGGTGAAAAAATTTTGATGGTCGAACGCAGCGACGGCCGTGGCTGGGGTTTGCCGGGCGGCTTTGTGAAAATGTACGAAACTGCGGAAACCGCGGCGCGCCGCGAAGTGTGTGAAGAAACCGGCCTCGAAATCGAAATCACCGGCGTGCTGGGAACGCTCTCGGGCGAACGTCCGGGCGCGTGGATTCGCAGCGTTGACGTCGTTTTCAGCGGGCGTATTACGGGCGGCAAGCTGGCCGCCTCCCATGAAGGCCGCGGCGCATGGGTGCAGCTCCATGAGGTTCGCTCCCGCGTGGCGTTTGATTACCTCAAAATTTTGGAGAGAATTTGATGCGCGCGCGCGATTGCCAAATCGAAGAGAGGTTTGAGAATTTATTCAAGCGGGTCGCGAGATTTACACCCCCGTTCGTCCCCCCTCAAGGCGGGAATTGCTTCGAGACCTTTTCTTCGAGAGCGGACTACGGCGAGATGCACTTCTTAAGGGGGGCAAGGTGGGTGTCATCCGGAACCATAAAAAAACTTAACGGCGGCGTGAGCACATTGGCTTTCGCGCAATTGATCCTCTGCCTCTCATTGGCAACTCTCCTCGGCTGCGCCGGCAGCAATCTGGCCCAAAACCGTAACGCCCACGACCATCACCGTACAATGGCAGGCCGTATCCAACGCCGTGGCCTACCAGGTAAAAGTGGTCGATCTGACGCTCGGACAAGGCGTAACGACTTTCATAACCGACCAAACGACCGCCACTGTCACGGGACTTACGCCGGGGCATTGGTATGGCATTGTGGTACAGGCTTCCCGCTGCGCCCAGGGGCCCTTCGGCGATCCGGTTGGCATCAAATTGCAGTCGTCTATCATCATTGTCGACGTTATTCTGCAGCGCGACTGCCCCGGTGATGAAACTCCCAGTTTGTGGTTGTCCGACATCAAACAATGCACGTTGAAAATGACGGGCGCCGATATGTACCGTTTTGCATTCGAAGACACTGCTCAAGGGGTTCTGGTTGATTTCAGCCTGGCAGCACAACCCGCACGATTGGAAATGGAGACGCATGCCGAAGTCAATTGTACCGTACATGCCATGGATTCGGTCGTGGAAGTGCTGTATAACTCGCCGCCAGCCGGAAGCCCGGCACTGGTGCGTATATGGATCGACAACAGTATCTTCCCGGATATGGTCTTCA
>JABWAN010000221.1 GCA_013361015.1 Candidatus Zhuqueibacterota bacterium
GGCGTTTCCACCGAGTGCGCAATCGTCCATCTGACGGACTAATTTCAGCTATTGTGAGAGATGAGTTTGCAAAGCAGCAACACGAAAAAAGCCTTCGCGCCGGGATTGTTCTTTTCGGCAACTAAATTTCGTTTTTCTTTTCTGAAGGCCCCTTGCAAAAATTTTTGGCTGATTTCAAGGAGGGGAATGGCCATCAAAATTAAGGCAATGATAAACACCGGCCAGTTGAACCACACCGGCAGGACTTGCCGCAACGCGTCGACGCCGCCCTCGACGGCGCGAATCGCATCGGACATGAAAACCAACAGCGCCAACACGCAACCGCTTAAATTGAAAATCCATGCCCGTCGTGAGGGCCACAGCCGATGGGTTTGATCGCCGAATTGGGTCACGAGGGAGCCGAAGATGATCATCAGCGCGGCAATCAGCATCGGCGCGAACACCGGCCCCCACCACGGCAGCGGCAGCAAAAACAAAATATCCCAATCCCACAGCGAACGCGGCCAGTCGATGATGACTTTCAGAAACACGTAATACAGAATATCCCACACGCCGAAAGCAAGAAAAGTATATCCCCATCTCCTCTCCCGTGTTTGGCCGGCCAGCCACCCGACAGCGCAGAGCATAATCAGCGTGGCAAATTCACGGATGAGTTCAACTTCGCCCAAGTTGGACACGTCTGGCAGCGGATTGGCTTGATATGGCTCAAGGCGATTGACCAGCGTGCGCAGATCAACCACGAGCGCCGATTCCACCCAGGCCATGGCCGCGGCAAACAGAACGACGATAAGCCAACGTTTCTTTTCACTCATATCGAACGAGTATTTGATCGGTCGCCAATAAGGACTCATGGCCTCGGTCAAGGCGCGATCCATGTTTGAGCCTGTTTTGCGGTAATCCTCATTTTCAAAACTCAGTCTTTTAATTCGAATGAAGCCAAAACGTGCTGCTGAACTTCATTCAACTCGCCGGGTGTGCGAAATTCCAGACCCAAATACTTGCCGCGGTACGGAACGACATATGCTACCGTGCGAATTGAGAACGGTCCATCATTATGCTCGTAGATGTATTTCTTGCCGGCGCGCCCGCTCAATTGAATGTCTTCCAACGGCTCGTGACCATACCATGCGCCACGGCGCCGCCCTTCTTTTTCATCAAGAAACCGCACGACCACGGGCACGCCGCAGCCATAACGAAAGAACACGCTGCCGGCTTTTTCTTCTTCGGCCATAAAGATATCGGGATAACGCAGCGTGTAAGAAATGGCCGGATGAGTGTACGAAACCCATTGGAGTCGATCGGGTTGTTGCTCGCTCAATGGAGGCACATCTTCTTTGCAGCAGCCAAAGAGAAAGAGCGCGAGGCACGACAACATGCTTGCAAAAGCGGAACCGGAATAACACAAGTTTGATTTTGACACGGACAAACTCCTTCTTTGTATGAAGCCGTTAGATCGATGAATTCCGCGCGGGGTTGAATTTGGTTAGACGCATTGAGGCGCCGCCTAGAACCTCGGTGACGGAGCCGCACGCTAGGTGAGAAAGTAGACTGCGGCAAACGCCGCGAGCGCCGCGACGGTTTGCAGCGCAAGCACCCGCAGCGTCTGCCCCGGAGCGCGCGGCAGCCATTTGAGGGCGAAGAACGCAATGATCGGAGCCTGCGCCGCCATGAGTAGTTGAAAGATGTGGGCCGGGGTTCCTTCGTCGGCCTCGTGGACAATGCCGAACAT
Source organism: Candidatus Zhuqueibacterota bacterium (assembly GCA_013361015.1). Lineage (GTDB taxonomy): Bacteria > Zhuqueibacterota > Zhuqueibacteria > Zhuqueibacterales > Zhuqueibacteraceae > JABWAN01. The sequence goes on from JABWAN010000221.1 coordinate 1,730, forward strand.
GAGGGCGTGTCCAACGACTAGCGCTAGCGCGGCAAGCGACATGGCTAGCGGCAAAAGAGCGCTCAGAGATTTCACAAGTGAGAGATTCATTCGTGCCTCTAGTTGAGTGAGAGTCATGCAATGACTCGGTTTTGTTTTGATTTCCTTTTTGATTGCAGCTTGGCTGGCTTGTGATTCTTCCTTCCAAGGGAGCGCCGGCCGCATCGCTGGCCGCAATCGTTCTTCACGCGGCCTTTGCCGTCAACTCATGCACGGGCTTGCCGCGCACGACGCGGCCGAAGCGGCGCTCGCGCTGTTGAAACTCCAGCACCGCGCCCTCCAAATCTTGCGCGGAAAATTCCGGCCATTTGCGTTGGGTGAAATACAACTCCGCATACGCGCATTCCCACAGCATGAAATCGCTCAAGCGTTGTTCGCCACCGGTGCGAATCAACAAATCCACGTCCGGCACGAGAATGCCGGGGTGATAGATTTCCGAGAGCGCTCGCGCCAAAGCTTCGCGCGAGATTTCACCTTGCTCATGACAGTGCTGCGCCGCGGCGATCATCGCGTCGCGGCTGGAATAATCCACCGCGAGACGCAAATGCACGGTGCGCCCGTGCGCCGTGGCGGCCTCGAATTGCGCGATGGCTTCCTGCAAAACTTCCGGCAAGCGATCGCGGCGCCCGATGACATTCACCCGCACGCCGTTTGTGATGCACCTCGCGGTCTCGCCGCGAATGTAGTATTGAAACAATTGCATAAGCCCATTCACTTCGCGTGGCGGCCGCTTCCAATTGTCCGAAGAAAAAGCATAGAGTGTCAGCGTTGTAATGCCCAGGTTCGGGCAAGCTTCCAAAACTTCGCGCACCACCTCCGCACCGGCGCGGTGCCCGGAGAAACGTGGCCGCCCTTGCGCATTCGCCCACCGGCCATTGCCATCCATGATGATGCCGACGTGCAATCCGTTGGCGGTTGCGGGATTGAGTTCGCTCGCTGTCATAAATGTTCACCTCGAAAATCGTTTGTGACTTTATCTTTAATAACAAAATTCTTGCTTCTCCGGGATTGATTCTTTATGCTCATCCCGCTTTCGTGACGGCTAAAGTTAAGCAAAGCCTTTCTGAGATGCGTGAGCGCGACCTGAGTAATTTGTGAGCAATTGCGAAATGAGTTTGAATATTTCTGAAATAACCGGCTATCGCTTCGAAGATTATCAGTTAGATCTGCGCAATCGTGAGTTGCGCCGGGGCGGGCGGGTGCTTGCGCTCAATTCGAAATACTTCGACGTGCTGCACCTGCTCGTGCGCCATCAAGGCCAGTTGGTGGAGAAACAGCGGATCTTTGACGAGGTGTGGGAAGGGGTGATCGTGAGTGATGCTGCACTCACGCAGTGCATCAAAGATATTCGCAAGCAATTGCACGATGAGGTTGCCAGCCCGCGTTTTATCAAAACCGTGCCCAAGCATGGCTACGTGTTCATCGGCCATGCGCTCGCGCTCAACGGCGAGCCGCACGCAGCTTATGCCCGGCTTGCCTCTCCAGTCTATTCCCGGCCCTATAAATTTCTCGACTATTACACCGAACAAGATGCCGCGCTTTTCTTCGGACGCGAAGCCGAAGTTGAGACGATTACCTCACAAATTCTTGCGCATCGGTCGTTCATCTTGCACGGCCGTTCGGGCGTGGGCAAAAGTTCGCTCCTGCGCGCCGGCTTGATGCCGGCATTGAAAGCGCACGGCCATTACGTTTTCGTGCTGCGCTGCTTTACCCCGCCTTTGGAACAAATGCGCAACGCACTGCGGCTCATTGCGGAAGCGCCGCCCGCTGAAAACGACGATCTTACTGCGTTGATCATGCGGCTTGCGGAAAAATCGCCCGGACGGGACCTCCTCTTTTTATTGGATCAATTCGAAGAGCTTTTCACGTTGTTGGAAGAATCCCACCGGCAAAAATTCCTCACCGCACTCTCCGAACTTTATACGCATGAAACGCTGCCCGTGCGTTTCGTTTTTGCCATTCGCGAGGACCTGCTTGCAGAAATGAGCCAGCTCAAGAGTGCATTGCCGGAAATTTTTCATCATGAATATCGCCTCAAACGCCTGAGCCGCGAACAAGCTGCGCGCGCCATCATCGAGCCGGCCAGGGCCGCGGGCTGCGATTGGGAACCGCAACTCGTCGAGCGCTTGCTCACCGACCTCAGCGACGGCGAAAACGTCGATCCGCCGCAATTGCAAATCGTTTGCGATCAGCTTTACGACGCGCGCGACCAATCCGGCCACGTTGCGCTCGCCGCATACGAAAGGCTCGGCACCGCCGCGCAAATTCTCACCGGCTATCTCGAGCGCGTGCTGCAACGCTTTAATCCCGCGGATCTGAATCTCGCCAAAGAAATTTTAACCACGCTGGTGTCCGTGGAGCCGCAGCGTTTGGTGCTGCGCGTTGCCGAGCTGCTCGCGCAGTTGGAAGCGCGCACCGGCGAAAACGAGACACACATCAATCGCCTCGTGGAAGAGCTGGCCATGGCGCGCATCGTGCGCTATCGCAATCACGGCGGGGAAGGCTGGATTGAACTGGCGCATGATTTCTTGCTGCCCGAAGTTTCGCGTTGGCTCACGGCTGAGGCTTATGCGCTCAAACGCGCGCGCGGCGTCATCGAACGCGGTATGGAAAATTATCGCGTGCACCAGCTTTTGTTGGATAGCGACGCGCTGCAGCTTTTGCTGCCCTTCGGCCCGCAGCTTGGTTTGATCGGCGAGGAGGCCGACATGCTTTTGAAAAGCGTGCTCAATCGCACGCGGTCCGTGCCGCAATGGCTCGTGCAAGCCGCGCCCAATGCGGAGAAAATCATTCTCGCTGCCGGCGCCAGCCCGGAAGCCGCGGTGCGTTTGCGCGTCCTCGAAGCATGCCCTGCGCTGCCAACCGCTGCAACGAAAAATTTGTTGCGCGAGTCGGCATTGTGGGACCGCGAGTTGGCGGTGCGCAGGAACGCCACTTTGGCGCTCGCAGAAGCGGAGGCCGCAACTGCGGAGCAAACCCTCACCACTCCCCGTGCGAATGAGAAGTTGGGATTGCTGCGGCAAAGCGTAAGCTTGGCATTCATGCGCGATCACGAGCGGAAACTCGTGCGGCTCGCGCACCATCCGCCCGCGTTGCGCTTTTTGATTTTGCTTCAACTCGTGTGGCTACGGCTGCATCGCCATAGCAGCGAGATTATTCAGCAGGGCCTGGGTGGAATGTTGGGCGCAGCGGTTGCCGGCGTGATCGGCGGGTTCATGCTGGGCTCTAGCCTCGCATGGATTCGGCAAACAACCATCTTGCAGGGCACTTCCATCGTCGTCGTGCTCGTCAGTCTCGCGGTGCTGGTGAGTGCATTCGGCGGCATGGCCGTGAGCTTCGGCATGTTGATGGTCGATCGTGTAACGTATCGCCACAGCCGCTGGTGGTCGGTCTTGGGTGCCGCCGCGGGCGGCGCGTTGATGGGAGGCCTCGCCAACTGGCTCAGCGTGGATATTTTTCACGCGCTTTTTGGTCGCGACCTCGAAGGCATCACCGGCGCATTCGAAGGCGCAGTTATCGGCGTGGGTTTGTCTTTCGGCGTGCGCCTCGTGGAAAGTTTGAGACCCAACGCGCGCACGTGGCAACGCGTGCTCGCCGCCTCGTTGGGAGCCACATGCGCGAGCATTTTGCTCACGCTCATCGGCGGTAATCTCTTCACCGGCAGCCTGGCTATCGTCACGCATTCGTTTGCGAACTCGCAACTGCGCATCGAATCGCTTGCGGCGTGGTTCGGCGAAGTGCCGCTGGGCCGCACGACGTTGATGATCATCAGCGCGATCGAAGCGTTGCTTTTCGGCGCTACTGTGTGCGCGGGCATCGCGCTCGCGCAACGCATGGGCAATAAAAAAAGCCCCATGCATCGTAACGAATAAAACGGCACTGCATGCAGTTCGGCTTTGAGTGCTAAGCTCGGCGACGGCTCGTTACGCTTTATCCGCTCGATCTGCTCAATCCGCTTACAAAATATTTGATGGAGAACCCTTTGCACGGAAAACTCGAAGCTATCTGGCTCAAGCGCGGCAAAGGCGCGCCGATGGACACACGCGAGCGCGCGACACTCATTGCGGGCCGCGGCCTGGTTGGCAACGCCAATCAAGGCGGCAAGCGGCAAGTTACCATCATCGCAAAAGAGCGTTGGGAGGAAATCATGCAGGCGCTCGGCGCGCAGCTTCCGCCCACACGACGCCGCGCGAATTTGATGGTGAGCGGCATCGATCTGAACAATAGCCGCGGCCGTACGCTCGTCATTGGCGCATGCCATTTACGCATTCACGGCGAAACGCGGCCGTGCGAATTGATGGAAGCTGCCTGGCCGGGCTTGCAAGAAGCCATGCGCCACAACTGGGGCGGCGGCGCGTTCGCGGAAGTTTTAAACGATGGTGAAATCGCGCGCGGCGATACCGTCGTTTGGCAAGCCGAGCAATCTCGTTGACATATTGGGGAGCAGGGAACTGCCTATTCAATTGCAGCGAGCCCTAAATCGACAAGTTCGGGCTTGTCATTCCATCCGAAGAGAACATCTTCCAACACAACCGTAGTCAAATTTCGCGAGCTTGCAGAAAAAAATTTCGAGCCTCGAACGCGGGGCTCGAAAGAGCGGAACATTTCATTTGAAGTGATTTGCTCTTTGCTTTTTGTATCTCAACTCTTCTGCACGGCGGCGTTTTCGCCGGTACTCTTCCCGCTATATACTCCATCTCTTATTCTTTAAGGCCGGCGATTTTCCGCGCGAACAATTGAGGTAGGCCAGCCTTGCACACCATGCCACACCTCCAATGATCCTTTTTCCCTCACCACGGACGGTCGAGACAAACATGACAATTGGCAATCGGCAGATCGAAAGGAAACCCCATGTCGCGTTTCTCGGTACATCCGTGGCAAAACTCTTTTGGGCGCATCGCATTTTTCATTGGCCTTTTCGCAGTTGCGGCCCTCGCACAAAACCTGCGCTTTCAAGATGTGACCAATAGCGCGCGTGTCTCCACACCGAATGATCCCAATGGTTACGGCCATGGCGTTGCAGCGGGCGATTTCAATAATGACGGTCTGCCCGATATTTACGTGGTCAATTACACGGCGTTGAACGCGCTCTTTCTGAACAACGGCAACGGCACGTTTACCGAGGCCGCGGTGTCCGGGAATGTTGCGCACACCACGACGCTGCAAGATCGCGGTGTGGCAGCCGCAGACTATGACGACGACGGTGATCTTGATTTGTACATTGCCTCCGGCGGCTACCAAGACAATCTGCTGTTTCGCAACAACGGCAACGGCAGTTTTAGCGAGATTGCCAACAGCGTGGGCTTGCGTAATTATGAAATGCAGGGCGAAAGCGTGTCATGGGGCGATTACGACGGCGACGGCGATCTCGATCTGTTCCTCACGAGCTACGAAAATCCCTGCAAGCTCTTTCGTCAAAATTCCGATCACACATTTTCCGAGGTCACCGATGCCAGCGGATTGGGCGGGATTGCGGAATCCGTCCAGTCGGTATTCTTCGATCTCGAGTTGGATGGCGATTTGGATATTTTCATCAGCCGCGGAGAGAACATTGCCAACAGCCTTTTTGTGAATCGCGGCAACGGCGTTTTTGTGGATGAAGCTGCGAGCCGCAATATTACCGATCCGGCGCCGCACGGCCAGGGCGTTACGGTAAGCGATTACGACAACGACGGCGACTTGGACATTTATATGTGCGACGATCGCGGCCCGAACCGGCTGTATCGCAACGATAACGGCAGCTTCGATGAAGTAGCAGAGCAAGCCGGCGTGGATGATGACAGCCGCAGCTTGGGCTGTCTGTTTGCGGATTTCAACAACGACGGCTGGCCCGATCTTTATGTCATTAACTTCGGCACGAATCGTTTGTATCGCAACAATGGCAACGGAACGTTTGACGATGTGACGAGCGGCTCCGGCGCGGACAACTCTTCGCGCGGCTATGGCAGCGCCGTGCTGGACTATGA
>JABWAN010000222.1 GCA_013361015.1 Candidatus Zhuqueibacterota bacterium
GCATCAACTTCATGAATCTCGCCACTGCGCGCTCCGCAACGCGCGCGAAAGAAGTGGGGATGCGCAAAGTGCTCGGCGCGGTGCGCTGGCAGCTCATCGGGCAGTTTTTAGGTGAAGCCCTCTTGCTCAGCGTGACGGCCCTGCTTGTGGCCATTGCCGCGGTGGAGCTGCTCTTGCCCGCCTTCAATTCCTTGAGTGGAAGAGAACTCACCGTAAGTTTTCTCGAACAGCCGCAGCTTATCATCGGCATGTTGTTGCTCACCGTGCTCGTCGGGATTTTTTCGGGCAGCTATCCCGCGTTCTTTCTTTCCGCCTATCAGCCGGTCAAAGTTTTGAAAGGCGAAATCAAAGCCGGCGTGCGCAGCGTGCGTTTTCGTCGTGTTTTGGTGGTGGCGCAATTCGCGCTCTCGATTGCGTTGATCGCCGGCACGGCGATCGTGTCCTCGCAATTGCACTTTCTCCGCACGCAGAAGCTTGGATTCGATAAGGAGCAAGTGGTGGTGTTGCGCATGAAAAATCACACGATGCGGGCGCAGTATGAAGCGATCAAGGCCGAACTTTTGCGCGCGCCGGAAGTGTGGCGCGCTTCGGCGATGTCAAATGTTCCCGGCGGAAGATTCAACAACAATTCGATTCAATGGCGGCCCGAGGAGGATGATCAGGATGCCTCGCAAATGCGCGTGGATTATGATTTCTTCGCGACGCTTGACATTCCTCTCGCCGCCGGCCGGGCATTCCAAAAAGAGATGACCACGGATGCGGATTCTGCTTTCATCATCAACGAATCCGCGGCGCGACTGTTCGACTGGGACACCGCGGTCGGCAAACGCATTACCTGGTTTGACGACGACAACACGCGGCGCGGCACGATCATCGGCGTGGTGCAGGATTTTCATTTTCAATCGCTGCACACGCGCATCGCGCCGTTGATTATGAATATCGGCCCGGGCAGCTTTAATTACATGTTGGTCAAAATCAGCCCCAAGGATGTCTCCAATACTCTTGCGCACCTCGAGCGCGTGTGGAAAAAGTTCGATCCCGAATTTGACTTCGAATATTCCTTTCTCGACGCCGATTTCGACCAGCTCTATCGCGCGGAAGCAAGAATTCAAACGCTTTTCAGCTACTTTACCTTTCTCGCGATTTTCATCGCGTGCCTCGGCCTGTTCGGCTTGGCCTCGTTCACGACCCAACAGCGCACGAAAGAGATCGGCGTGCGCAAAGTGTTGGGCGCCTCCGTTGCCGGTGTGGTGAGCATGCTTTCGAAAGATTTTCTAAAACTCGTCTTGCTGGCGAATCTTTTCGCCTGGCCCGTGGCTTATTTCGCCATGCGCCTGTGGCTGCAAGATTTCGCCTATCGCACGCCGCTTGGCTTATGGACGTTCGTATGGGCAGGAGCGCTGGCGCTGCTCATCGCTTTGCTCACCGTGAGTTTTCAAGCCCTCAAAGCCGCGTTGGCGAATCCGGTCGAAGCATTGCGATACGAATGACCTCACTATGTGGAGATTCCGCTTTCGGGTTGGAAACGCTGTGATGCGTGTAAACCGCAGCCAGTTCTCTGGAAGTTGATTTTCAATTGTCGGAGAAAACCTTGCTCAAAAACTACCTCAAAGTTGCCGCCAGAAATTTGCTCAAGCACAAAGCCTATTCGTTCATCAACATCTTCGGACTGGCCGTCGGCTTGGCCTGTTGCGGCGTGATTTTGCTCTACGTGCAAAACGAGCTGGATTACGACAAATATCACCAGGACGCGGAGCAGTTGTTTCGCGTCGCGGTTTTGAAAGACGCGACGGGCATCAGCCAGGGCCAGGCCAGCGCCACTTACGAATTGGCGGACGTGCTGCAAAAAGATTATCCAGAGGTGATCGCCGCCGCCCGCTTGTTCAAATCCAACGAATCGGCCGTCGTCAAAATCGATGATCAACAATTCACCGAAGAGCGCTTTTATTTTGCCGATTCGACGCTCTTCAAGCTGTTCGCGATTCCGTTTTTGCGCGGTAGCTCCGAGACGGCGCTCACTCACCCGAACAGCATGGTGGTGAGCCGGCAAATCGCCGAGAAATATTTTCGCAGCCTCGACGTTCTCGGCAAAGTGGTGACGGTCAATCTCAACAACCGCAACGTCGATTTCAAGATCACCGGCGTCGCCGCGAACGCGCCGGAAAACACGCATTTCAAATATGACGTGCTCGCCTCGTTCGAGAACGTGCTGATGACGACGAACAACACGGATCTTTTCAAAAGCTGGTTCGTCTACCCGATTTGGACTTATCTCAAGCTGCGCGAGGGGTTTCCTGCAGCCGAATTTGAAGGCAAGCTCGCGCATGTCGTCAAGAAATATTTTCCGCCGACGCGACAGAACTCGCGGCTGTTCTTGCAGCCGGTGCAGGATATTCATCTCGCCTCGCAATTGGAAGGTGAGATCGAAGCCAATAACGATATTCTCTACATTTATATTTTTTCCGGCGTCGCGCTGCTCGTGCTCGTCATCGCCTGCATCAATTTCATGAATCTCACCACGGCGCGCTCGATCCATCGCGCCAAAGAAGTGGGCATGCGCAAAGTGCTCGGCGCTTATCGCACGCAATTGATCAAACAATTCCTGGCCGAATCCATGCTCGTCAGCGTGTTCGCGGTCATATTCGCCGTCGGGCTGATCGAATTATTTCTGCTAATTTTCAACGAGCTTTCCACCATTCAATTGCGCTTGAATCTCTTCGCCAACGCCTGGTGGATGGTCGGCTTTATCGGGCTGAGCCTGGCCGTCGGCCTGCTTGCGGGCACTTATCCCGCCTTCTTCCTGGCAGCGTTTCAGCCGAGCAAAACTTTGAAAGGCGCGTTTGCTCGAATCGCCGGCGGCGCGAGATTGCGAAAGAGTTTGGTCGTTTTGCAGATGGCGATCACCATCATCTTGCTCGTCGCCATTTCCACGATTTCGCAGCAAATGAATTTCATTCGCAGCAAGAAGCTCGGTTTTCAAAAAGAGCAGATGCTGCTCATCAGAGCGCCAGGAACCAAATGGGCCGCGGCGTATGAATCGTTCAAGCAACAGCTTTTGCAAATTCCCGAGGTCGCCGGTGTGACGAGAAATTCCGCGCCGATCGGAGAGGGTTTTCCCATCCGCTCGCTCTTCTTCAAAGAAATAGTCGAAAGCGAAAAAGTGGCCCTGCCTTACGTTTTTGTCGGGCACGATTTCGCGACCGTCTACGGTCTTGAGTTTCACGAAGGCCGAGATTTTTCCAAAACGTTTTCGACGGACACAAATTTTGTTTACCTCGTCAACGAAGCCGCGGTCAAAGCGTATGATTTGAAACCCGCAATCGGCAGGTTCATCGCCTCGGGCGATAGAAATCCGCAGCGCGGGCAAATCGTCGGCGTGATCAAGGATTTTCATTTTGCCTCGCTGCACCAGAAAATCGAACCGCTGGTTATCGGACTTTTCAACGGGCCGCTGCCGTTCATCTCCGTCAAATTGAGCGCCGGAAATCTCTCTCATACGGTGAGCCAGATTCAAAAAGTCTGGGCGCAGTTCGAGTCCGGGCGCGCCATGGAATTTTCCTTTCTCGACGACCGGCTCGATCAGCTTTACAAATTCGAAGCGCAGCTCGGGAAAATCGTGAGCTATTTTGCCGCGTTGGCGATCTTCATCGGCTGTTTGGGATTGTTCGGCATGGCCTCGTTCACGGCGGAGCAGCGCACCAAGGAAATCGGCATCCGCAAAGTGCTCGGCGCTTCCGTGCCCGGCGTCATCGCGCTGCTGTCGAAAGATCTCACCAAGCTCGTTGTGCTCGGCTTCATCATCGCCGTGCCCATCGCCTATATGGCCATGCGCCGCTGGCTCGACGATTTCGCCTACCGCATCGAGCTGGGCGCCGGCGTGTTTCTCCTGGCTGGTGCCGTCGTCTTGCTCATCGCTTGGTTGACGGTGAGCTATCAATCGATTAAAGCCGCGTTATTGAATCCGGTCCAGGCGCTGAGATATGAATAACTTCACAATGTGGAATTCTCACATTGCGGATGCGGAGCCTTTAAACACGAACAATCTCGCAAAGCCGCGATCCGGAAACAAGCATGCACGCAAAAACTCCAGTAGAGTTCAACCAATGAAGCTCCAGCTTGTTGCCCGGCGTTGCGTCTGCGATAAAGATTTTGCTTATGAGACCTGCTCTGTTGAATACTTTTGAGATTGTTGTCTTTGTTACCCGGAGTGCCGCGTCTATCAGCATTCTGGGTTGCGGTCGGTGCTGCCTTCGGCGTAGGTGTGCAGTCACGGGGTTTCGTTGTCACACAATGTTACCCACACCAACACCGGCTTTCTGAATTTTGCTCTACGTTTGGTTCTCGGATTCATATAAGCATTGCAAAGGAACGATATGATCTCTACTTATTTCCGCCTCGCGTGGCGCAATCTCTTGGCGAACAAGACTGTCACGCTCATCAATATTTTCGGCCTCTCCATTGCGGTGGCTTGCTGTATTACCGTTTTTCTTTTTCTCCAAACCTACTGGACGCTGGATAATTTTCATGCCCACGGCGAGCGCATCTTCATGGTTGAATACGTCACCGAGACCAACGGTGAAATCCAAACCTGGGGAGACACGCCGCCGCCCATCGCCACCGCATTGGCCGCGGATTTTCCACAAGTGGAGCACGTGGTGCGGATTCAGCGCGAAGGCGTCAAGTTGTTCAACAAGGAAAACGTCTTCGATGAAGTGCTCACCTACGCGGACACCGGGTTTTTCCAAATATTCACTTTCCCGTTGCAGTATGGAAATGCTGCCGCTCTCGCCGATCCGAGTGCAGTTGTTTTGAGCGCGGCCCTGGCGAAAAAATATTTTGGCGAAGCCATGCCCATTGGCCGCACGATTACGCTGATGGGTGATGATCAGGAACGCCGGCAATTTTTCGTACAGGCTGTCGCCGCGCCGTTTCCGAATAACACCGGTTTCGCTTTCGACCTGTTGGTCGGCTATCATGCCGTTCACAAAGCACTGAAGCCGCAAGACTGGAAGTCCCGCACCGACGGCATATTTGTGCAGCTCCGCCGGCCGCAAGAGGCCACGATGCTGGCGCAGCAAATGCGTCGTTACCTTGCGCCTTTCAACACCAACAACCCGGAAGCGAATATAAAATCCTTCGCGCTCGACAACCTGCGCGATCCGGCGCCCAAAGCGTACGACGTTCTTCGCCGTCCGGCGGAAGCACGTCATCCGGCGGTGACACTGATTTTTGCGCTCATCGCCCTGATGATGCTGGCCTTGTCTTGCTTCAATTACGTCAATATCGCACTCGGCGGCGTGTCGCGGCGCTTGAAAGAAATCGGCATTCGCAAGGTGATGGGCGGCCAGCGCGAGCAGCTCATGGCGCAATTCATGGCGGAAAATCTGTTGCTCTGTTTTTTTGCGCTGGCGTTTGGCCTGATGCTCACGGAATCCCTCTTTGTGCCGCTGTTGAATGACGTTATGGTTCTGCAATCCAAACTTTCATTTTCTGAGAACACGAGCTTGTGGCTGATGCTGGCGGGTTTGCTGGCGCTCACGGCGCTGGCTTCCGGCGCGTATCCGTCTCTCTATGTTTCGTCATTCAAGTCTGTGGCTATTTTCGCCGGCAGAATAAAATTCTCTGGCAGGAATGTTTTGCGGCGCGGGCTGTTGACCGCACAGTTTGTGCTGGCATTCATCGCAGTCATCATCACCGTCGTGTTGTTAACTGCCGTGCGGCAGTGGGAGAGACTTACCTGGGGCTACAATCCCAGCGAGACATTGGTCGTGCAACTGAGCGGCAGCCAGCAATTCAACTTGCTGCAGAACGAAGTATCGAAAAACGCGAACGTGCAGCACCTCGCAGGTTCTGTGAATCACATCGGACAATCTCTTCGCAATGAAACCGTGCAAATCGGCGAGGAGAAGCAGAGTGTTTTCTGCTTCGAGGTCGGCGTCGACTATCAAAAAGCTCTCGGTTTGAATTTGAATGCGGGGCGTTTTTTTGAATTAGATCGCCGTGCCGAAGACGAGAGCGCCGTGGTGGTCAACGAGGCGTTCGTCAAAAAGCAAGGTTGGAATGAGGCCATCGGCCGGACGTTGCGCATCGAAGCGCAAGACTACACCGTTGTGGGCGTGCTTGGCGATTTCAAAATTTTCGGCACCGGCGCAACGCACCCCGCGCTGTTTTTTCGCGCCCACGAGGCGGAATTTAGTTACCTCCTTGTGCGGTTCACCGCCGGGAGCGGGAAGCAAGTTGCGGCTCAAATCGCGCAGGATTGGCAGCGGCTTTTTCCCGGCACTTCGGTCAATTACTTTTTTCAAAACGAAGTCTTTGACGGTTTCTACCGTAGCTTTCGCCACGTGTCGCAAAGTTTCGGCTATATCGCCGGGCTGGCACTGGTTATTGCTTGCATGGGTTTATACGGTCTGGCCGCGCAGCATTTTTCGCGGCGGTTGAAGGAAGTGGGCGTGCGCAAAATGCTCGGCGCCTCGGTGGCGCAAATTCTTCTGCTCGTCAATCGTGAATTTTTGATTCTGTTGCTGGTCGCGGGCGCCGCAGCGACTGCGCTGAGTTTCCTCGGCACTCGCGTTTTGTTGCAAAACATCGAGCAATTTGTCGGAACCTACAAACCGGGCTTCGCGCCGTTTCTGCTGGCCAATGTGCTGGTATTGCTCACGGCTGCATTTGCGGTCGGACGGCAATCGTGGAATCTCACGAAGGTGAATCTGGCGGAGGTTCTAAAAAACAAAGAATGAGAAGAATTTTCCGGTCGAGTTTTTCTAAAAAAGAGAGTGCGGACATTCCGATTCACGACACGTGCATGGCGCGGGAAGTTCACACACCGATCAATAAGGAAAGGATACCCTCATGAAAGTTGTCGCCCAAGCTTTTTTTCTAACGGCAATCATGGTTGCATTTTCACTTCATGCCCAAACCGCGGCGGATTCCGCGGCCATCAAAAAAACGGCGTTAGATTATGTCGAGGGATGGTATGAAGGCAATCCCGAGCGCATGGAGCGCGCGCTGCATCCCGAACTGGCGAAGCGCATTGTGCGTACGGATCAGACTGGCAGAAGCCGTCTCGAGCAAATGAGCGCAATGAGTTTGGTGCAAGGCGTGAAACGCGGCGGCGGAAAAGATACACCCCTCGAGCAGCAACAAAAGGACGTTTTCATTTTCGATATTTACCAAAATACCGCCAGCGCCAAAGCCATCATGTCGGGCTGGATCGACTACATGCACCTGGCCAAATGGAACGGCGAATGGAAAATCGTTAACGTGCTGTGGGAATTGAAGCCGCAGAAGAAATCGCAATAACGCCTCATGACGCATCATCAGGCTAAGAAGTGTAAGCCGACTAAAGCGGATACCGGAGCAAAATCATGCTCAAGAACTACCTCAAAATCGCCCTGCGCAATCTGCTGCGCCATAAAGGCTACTCGTTTATCAACGTCGTGGGCCTGGCCATTGGCATGGCATGTTGCATCCTCATCTTGCTGTGGGTGCGCGACGAGCTGAGTTACGACGCATTTCATCCCGAGTCCGATCGCATTTATCGCGTCGTGCAGGAACAGCGCTTCAGCGGCTCGGTGCAACAAGTGGCCGTCGTTGCCGCGCCGGTGGCGCCGGCCTTGGCGAATGATTTTCCGGAAGTCGAAATTGCCGTGCGCATCCGGCCACGCCCTCACCTGGTGAGCTTCGGCGAGAAGAAAT
>JABWAN010000223.1 GCA_013361015.1 Candidatus Zhuqueibacterota bacterium
AGAGTTAGCGGCCATCGGCTCCACCCCGTTGGGTGCGTTGGATCTGCCGGTGGCTATTTCCGAGTTGTTCTTCAGCCAGTTCGGTTGTGGGGACAGTATTCAATTGTATCCCAGCAATGGCACACCACAGTCGTGCGCCGGGTTTACGACATTTCTGCAAACTCCCTCCAATGACATGGCGATGAGAACTATCATCAATGGCATGATCGATGGAAGTTACCAGGTGCCGCCCACGACGGCAGGCGTGACACACATAGAATTTACGAACGGAACATTGAGTAACCCAACGTGGAATGCACTCACTAACCTATTCATTCTTCGGAGTGCCGGAACAGGTTATTGGGACGCCTTGGTGCCGGTGTATCAAGGGGGTGACTGTAGCCCGAGCGGCGCGATTCCGATCGTCGGGTATGCCAATATTCGCATCACGAATGTGCAGGGGCCGCCGAATCATCTGATTACTGGGAATGTCTCGTGTCCCCTCTTCCAGGGGGGGGGAGTGGGGGGAGGTCCGTCGTTCGGGGTCTTCACCACGTTACCTGGTCTGGTTGAATAGGTTGCGTATTCAAAGAGGAGCAGATCTCGTATGGCTCGACTGATTGCAGTGTCGATCGACTGTCGAACTGCCGCGTCGCGGCAAACGTTTGAAGAGATTGTCTCGCGTCGTCGCGACTACCTGGTGTCGAAGGGGCAGTGCACAGGTGCTGCCGACATGCTGCTGCTTGAATTGGACGAACTCCGCCCGCAACAGACATTCGCCCATATTCGTGAATTGTTGAACGTATCGCCGAATCTTGAAGTGTTTCTAACGGCCTCGCGGACCGATCCACAAGTTCTTTTGGAGGCCTTCCGGGTTGGGGTGAAGGAATTCTTGCCACAGCCTTTGACTCGCCAAGAGGTTGAATCGGCACTGACACGCTTTGAGGAGCGCTTCGCCTGTCGAGTGTCCGATGTGCATCGGCAGTCCGGAAGGGTGGTCGCGGTGATCGGTGCGAGAGGGGGCGTAGGTACGAGCACTGTGGCCACAAACCTGGCAATGTCGGTGCAGCAGATGAACCAACAGGAGCCTGTCGCGTTGATGGATCTCGATCTGCTCGGGGGAGATCTCGGTATGTTTTTGGATTTGCGCACGACGCAAGGGCTGAAACATCTCTCAAAAGATATTTCCAGGTTGGATGAGACAATCGTCAAGAGTACGTTGGTCTCGCATGGGTCCGGTCTCCAGCTACTCCCCTCGGGCTATGAAGGCTTTGAGGAAATGCTGCATATGCCTGGCAGCACGATGCGGGTGATCGGTATCTTGCGTGCCATGCATCGGCATGTGCTCGTCGATTGCGGACATGTGCTAGATCCGGCGGTCAAGGAGGCATTGGATTGTTCGGATCAGATCATCGTCGTGACCACACTGTCATTGTCCGCCATTCGCCGAACCAAGCGGCTGCTAGAAGTGTTGCGCACAGCGAGCTACCCACCGGGAAAGATGGGGGTGGTAGTTAATCGTTATGTCAGTGACCAGAAGGAGTTCTTGGGTGAGACCGAAGACCTTTTGGGGATGTCAATAGCTGGATTGATCCCGAATGATTATGGGACAGCCAGCGAAGCAATCAACCATGGCAAGCCTCTGAGCATTATGGCATCGCGGTCGTCCATAGGTCAGTGGTATTTGCGAGGGAGTGAGTCTCTCATCGGTGACACCTCGCACGCCGGACGGCCTGATCCTCGAAATGGGGCAGAGAAGAAGCCCTCATTCTTAGGCCGTTGTTTCTCGACCTTGGGCTTGGAACCTGGGCGCAAACCATCCGCTGTCTGATAGCAGGCAGAATAGTGCTCTCAACGAATTCGAAGGAAGGCGCCATACATTATGTTGACGATGAAATCCATGAACAGTGCGGAAGCCGGGTTTCAACATCATGAGTTGAAGGATCGTCTTCATCAGCGCGTCATTGAGATGTTGGATTTGAACGCTATCAGCGCGATGTCGCACGCGGCCGTCGTGGAGCAGCTGACCAAGCTCATCGAGCAGCTTTTTAATGTCCGCGGGCTTGCGTTCGTAATAACCGGCAAACTCGACTTCCTTATAGCCGATGGCCGCGACTTTCTTGAGCGTGCCTTCGAAATCTTTTTCCATGAGGCTGCGCACGGTATAAAGCTGCACGCCGATGCGTTTCAAAGATTTTTCTTTCGGCAGCGCGCCGAGGTTCGCGAGCGCGGTTTTAGTGTGCAACGCATACATGCCGGCGAGTGCGCTCGCCGAAGTTTTGAGAAAGTTTCTGCGATTCAGCATGAGAGACTCCTTTTTCTGGGCTGCGTCTTTTTGATCCACATGGTCATTTTCGTACCGCGGGCAACATAATAAACTTTTTCGAGTTTTTCCAGCGCGCTCAGGCGGGAACATGCTTGCAAAATGACAGTGCGAGGGTTGGCGGTCAAAATTAAAAGCGCCATCATTGCGCCTCACGGCGCAAGATGATTGCTTGGAATTTTCCTGCCGGGTAACGGCATTTGCATGAAAGAAGCAGCGCCTTCGATGATATGAATCTCTTGATGGGCCGCAATGCTCACGAATTGTTCAGCGCGCGAACTCGGCCAATAAACCATAAGGGAATCCACGCGCGTCGCCGAACCCAAGCCGAAGGTCACAGTCTCTTCCGCGGAAGAAAGATAACTCGAACCGGTGCGCACGCGGCGCTCCATTCTATGTTTGCCGACCACCGCAACGAGGCGCGAGCTCACACCGTCGCGATTGCTCTGCCTGCCTTCGAGCCGCACACGGAGAAAGTTGGAATTCTTAAAATCATTCTGCCAGAGATGCGTTGCGCCGGAATTTTCCGTGAGCAAAATATCCGGATCGCCGTCGCGATCGTAATCGCCATAAGCCGCGCCGCGCGCCACCATTTGTTGCGACCAAACGCTGCCGAGATTCTTGCCGACTTCTTCGAAAGTGCCGTCGTTGTTGCTCAAAAAGAGTTGCGCCGGTTCGCGATAGGTGATGCCGTCCATAAATTTCGTGCGCACGGGGTACACGTGCCCGTTGGCAATGAACAAATCAAGATCAGTATCGAAATCGACATCCATCAAAAAAAGTCCGAAGGTGAGCATGGGCAAAGTGGGGCGGCCGACTTTTGAAAGCGCAGAGCGATCCGCGAACCAACCTTTGCCGGTGTAGCGATAAACCCCGACCATCTCTTGCGAGAAGTTGCCGACAAAAACCGAGACCTGCCCGGTCGAATCGGTCACACCTGCGTCGATGCCCATGCCCGCACGTGCTTCGCCCAGCTCGCTGTAGGCAATGCCGGCGATCGTGCCCTTCTCTGTGAATGTGCCGTCGCGATCGTTTTCATAAAGCAGCGTGCGCTCGCCATCATTTGCAATCACCAAATCCGGCCAGCCATCTTGGTTGAAGTCGATCTCCGCGACGCCCAGCGATTTACCGGGCGAATTTGCAAAGCCGGCTTTTGCCGTTTGTTCTGTGAAGGCGCCGTCGCCATTGTTGTGATAATAGGCATTCTCCACGCCCACGTACATGCCCGGCGGGCAATAATCCTTCGTGCCGCCTTCCACCAAACAAGTGAGGTCCTTTTCCGGCGACCAATCCGCATAGTTGCAAACGTACAAATCAAGCCAGCCATCGCGATCGGCATCGAAAAAAATCGCGGAGCTGCTCCAGCGCACCGGCTCGACGACACCGGCTTGCTTGCCGACTTCAGTGAAGACCGCGCCTTCGTTGCGAAAGAGCAAATTGCGCCGCAGTGTAGTGAAATAAAAATCTTCGTCGCCGTCGTTGTCGTAATCCGCGACGGTGATACCGGTGCCGTAGCCGCGTACTTCTGCAAGACCCGCTTCTTTAGTTTTGAGGGAGAAAGTCCCGTCGCCGTTATTGCGATAGAGCCAAAGTGCGGGAGTATCCGGAATCGTATTCGGCGCCAGTGCGCCGCCGCCGACCAAAAGAATATCGAGCCAATCATCGTTATCATAATCAATAAAGCCGCACCCCGCAGCCATTTGTTCTGGAAACCAAACTTTGCCGAATGCGCCGTTTACGTATTTGAATTCGGAGAGGCCTGCAGTTTGGGTGACTTCAGTGAAGGCGGGAGACGCAGTGGTTGAGTTTCTCTGGGCGGTGTTTGATTGATCGGTGGTTTTCTTCGCGGTGCAGCTCAAGAGAATTGACAAAGAAAGAAGTGAACCAGCGAGGCAAGATCTCAATGAAAAGCCGTACTTAAGTTTTACGAAGAAGTTGCGCAGCTTCAAATCATTCATAGTCGCCGTTAAAGAGTGTGCCCATCGAGATGGAGGTGAGTATGCGAACTTGTGCCTTACGGCTCCGCGCGCGAAGCTGGGAGTGTTTCCACGGAAGCTGAATCTTCCCTCGCACTGAGCACAAACTTCAAAATCAGTTCATTGCGTGTGCCAGGGAAGATTCTTGCCAGGTGACAAAGTTGCAGTCGTGTTAAACACAGCTCATCACGAGAATTTGACCTCAGCGTGCGTGAGTCGAGCTTTGCGGGGAGACTTGTTCCAAAGCTGAGAGCGCGGTATATGAGAACGGCGCGGGAAAAGGCAAGCCCGAGGCTTGATCGATCAACAACAGTGGATGCGCGTGAATGGGTTGGGCCTCGTTGTTTGCAGCCGGATGATTCTGCTTGAAAATCGCCGTAACGGCCATGGCGTCTTCGTCGTCTTTGTGATATTCGTACAGCTTGCGCGCCTCGGCAAATTCTTCTTCCCGCCCCAATGCCCCCAAACAAAGCATGCGATTGTACAAACCGCCCAGGTTTTCGGGGTCGAGGGCGAGCACGCGCGTGATCCACTGCAACGCTGCTTCGTACCGGCCTGCGAGATATTCCACGCGGCCAATATCGAGCAAAAGCTCACGATCATTCGGATAGGTTTCCGCAACTTTCTTCCAATCTGCCAGCGCTTCATCATATGCGCCAAGCTTCTTGTTCAACGCGCCACGAAAATATGCGGTTTTCAAGTAGCCCGGACGGCGCTGCTCGGCCTCTTTCAAAATTTCCAAGCCGCGATCGACCTGGCCTTCAATGAAAAGGACGCGGCCTTGATTGATCGGACCTTCGGGATTTTTCGGCGCAAGGGTAGTCACTTTTTGGAACGCGGCCAGCGCGGCTTTGGTGTCGCCTTCGAGCAGAAGCCCGATGCCGTAGTCGTTCCAGCGCTCCCACAGCGGCCGGTGCGACTCCGGCGCGCTCACGGTATTACGCAACGCGGTGGACATGGCGATGATGGGTTGCTCCGGCACTTCCTTGCCCGCGAAGACGAATTGGTTGTACTCTTGCGTGAATTTGCGGTAGTTCAATGTCGCGGTCAATTCGGTGATCACCGCACCGTGTGGAACTTTGAAGCGATAATGCACGGTGCGCGCGGAGCCCGGGCCGATCACATTCGCATAGATGGTCGCGACCCAGTTGTGAATATCGCGCTTGCCAATAAGTTTGCTCTCGCGGCCCACCAGCTTGGCGCGGAAGAAATGCGCGGTCGAGTCGACGCAGCCTTGCGCGTCGAGCAAGCCGGAGGCGAGCACGGTTTTACCGTTTTGATTCTTCGCGAGCACTTCAATCCATGGCTCGTTGGAGTCGTTTGTGCCTTCGGGAAAAATGTGACCGACTTTACGATTGCGCACCACGACGTTGACCTTCACGAGCTCGCCGGATTGCAAAACCGGCATCGGCTCCTCCGGGCCAAAAACTTTGCCGTTCACTTCGAGATTGAAAATATCAACCGTGACCACGGAGTCCTGCATGAATTTTTTCACGAGCGCGAGTTGCTCATGCGCGTCTTTGAGCCTCGGCAGCGTCGCATTCGCCGTAGCGAAACGATGGCTGCGCACGAAACCGTT
Source organism: Candidatus Zhuqueibacterota bacterium (assembly GCA_013361015.1). Lineage (GTDB taxonomy): Bacteria > Zhuqueibacterota > Zhuqueibacteria > Zhuqueibacterales > Zhuqueibacteraceae > JABWAN01. The sequence continues at coordinate 5,858 of JABWAN010000223.1, forward strand.
GTCGTTGCCTTCGTCATTGGAGGGCACCAAAGCCATGTGGCATTCGGTGCAAGTTTTGGCAACCGGCGGCAGGTAGAACGAGCGCACGATATTGCCGGAGGCGCCGCTGTTGTGCCAGTTGTCATATTGGTTTTGTCCGCGCTTCCAACGATATGCGTTGACTTCCGGCGGAATGCCGACTTTGTGGCACGCGCCGCAAAACTCCGGGGTTTTGTGCATGGGCTTGAGCATGGCGCGGCGATGCGGCTCGGGTTTGGATTTCACCAGTTTGTTGTGAATCCATTTGCCTACCGGGCTTTGCGAGCGTGCGAAGGGATATTCGTCCGGCTCGGCCATAACCACGCGGCCATTGCCTTTCACGTCGCGCAACGCATCGATGGCGTGGCACGAAAGGCAGGTGATGCCGGCTTGGCCGTTGGGATGATCCATGTCAATGACCTTTTTATCCTGCATGCGGCCGGGGTAAAGCACCATCGCATCATGGCAGGAAGCGCACCAGCGCACCGGGGCGACATCTCTTTCGGCAATCAGCAGCTCGACGCTTTTGCGATAGTACGGATTGTTGAAGGAAGAGAAGTGATGCACCGACTCGTTCCACTGCTTATAGATGTCGGGATGGCAACCGGCCTGGCCGCAAAATTCGGAGCGGCCGAGATCATCGTCTTTGAGAAAATTTTTGTGCGCGAGCGTAGTTTGGCCAGGCTCGAAAGTTTTTTGCGCTTTCTCGGGCAAAAATTTCTGCCGGCGATTGTCATGTTCCAGGCTTACATAGAAAATGATGGACACCAACAAACCTGCCAGCACGGTAATGCTCAGCGGATGGCGCAAAGCGTTGAGAACGCCGCCGTTCCAAAGCGAGCCCCATTCGAGAAAATGAAAACGAACGCCGCGTTTGAGCGCGACGTGCAGGAGGAAGCCGCCGACGCTCGTAATGGTCGTCGTGATGTGAAGCGGAACCATGCCGGGCGCCGTCGCGCCTTTGCTCACCAATATAAAACCGGACACGAGCAAGAGGCCCACAGAGAGAGCCGTCAACACGCCCGCGAGCGTAGCGCCGAGGTTGCGTTTGAGTTGCATCTTCACCACGTGCATGGCAAGGAAGATGAACAGCGGCGCGAGCAAGAGCGTGCCGAGCGCGACATGCGTGAGCACGAGAATCATATAAGTAATGGCGGTCGAGCGATCAAACAGCAGCAGCAGCAAGCTGTTGATGAGCAGGATGACAAAGCTGCCGAGCAAAATGCTGACAAGAAGTTGCTGCGATTTGGGCAGGCGCGTGTAGCGTTGATTGGGCATGGCGAATTTCTTAGCAATTAGCCATTGACCATTGGCAATTAACCATTCACATTTGGCAATTGATAATTGTGAATGGTTAATTGTGCACGGCTAGTGGCTAATGGTGAATTGTGAATGGTCAATTGTCAACGGGCGCTTAGAAGGCTGCGCGAGGCCTCTTTTCACACAAAAACCGCCCAGCCGCTGCCTCCTCAGTCGAATCATGCGGCGCTCGACTGATTTCAAAACACAAGGAGACAACGGCACAGGCGGTTGTGACCGTAAGTGCGACGCGGTCTGAAAGTGCGTCGCACTTAAAGTTAAAACGAGAAGCTGAAGGTGAAGCGATTGACGTTATCGAAAACTCCGAAGTCACTGTAAGAATAATCGAGGTGCAGCCCTCCTTGCCCGAACTTGGTTTGGAGGCCGCCACCCAAGGAGATGCCTTCTTCTTCGTTGGGTGCGGAGTAGCCGGCGCGCAGAGAAACGACGTTGGCCAAACGATATTCCGCGCCGAATTGGATATGCTCGTCAAAGTCACGAGGACGAACTGCATC
>JABWAN010000224.1 GCA_013361015.1 Candidatus Zhuqueibacterota bacterium
TCAACTTGGTAGTTTGTGAAGTCAAAGTCACTGATCAAGCGATCATGAAAGACGCGCGCGGAAAGCAGATAGTAACTTCCCGAGGACGCATAAAAAATATTGTCGCGTGTGTCCCAGTTCACGAGTATGCCAACGCCGGAAGCGGTTCCGGTTTCAGTTCCGAGAATGTTTCCTCGCGCCAACCGGCCGCCGGCCTCAACCTCAGTCAATTTGCTCTTGTGAAATTGGTATTGGAAACCGGCATACAGGCCGCGCTGCAATTGACGCAGATAGCGCAGATCTAGCGTAACCATGCGCTGCGTGAAATCCTCTTCCTCGTCCGGCGTGTTGTTGCCAATGCCGTAAAACTGGTTCGGCCAGTCCGAGTATGACACCGTGCTGAATAGATGATTTTTTTCCTGTTCCCAATAGACATCGCAAATGAGACTGCTGGAAATCTGCTGCTTTTGCGTATAGACGAATACCGGCACGAGGGTCGAAGGTCGCGCGCTCGGCGCGCTTCCGGCTTCACGGAAAAAATAGTTAATGGCGCCGCCGCCGCCGGTTTTGGTCTCGGGCGTGTAAAAGAGGAAAGGATAGCCGGTCCAGCCTGTTCTTTTCGTTTCGGTTGAGTCCGGTTGGGATTGCTGCGCGAGCAAGCTTGGTGCGCATAAAAGAGGAAAAACCAACAGTGCTGAAATCACTCCAACGTTACGCAGAAAGCGTTTGTCCATGTAAATTCTCCGTGGGTAAGCAAAACCATTTTGACCGGATCATGTTTATAGACCGTGAAGTTGTGGCCGTCGTATTTGTTCAAGCCGACGCCGGCGCCGAACCAGAGAAAGCCTTGCAGGTCTTGCACGACGGGACCAACGGAGAGATGCGAAAGACCCTGCTCGATGGAGCTGTGGTCGAAACGCAGGTCGCGTGATTGCGCGAAAAGAGTGGTCGCGAGCAGCAGCCCGACCGGCAGCCGCCGACGCAAGATGCGAGATTTTACGTTTGGGATCACCTCGCGAACATACAAATTTTTTCAAAAAATCAAAAGCGGCGAAAAATACGGAGAACGCACACAAAACTGTGGGCGTTCTCCGTGCTCATACAAAGTCATCACTCTTCAAATGTTCACGGGCGATGGAAAGCGGAGAAGTCACTATCCGGATAGCGCGCCCACATGGTCTCGACATCATATTCATCTCGACCAACTTGCCAGATTATGGTTTCCGTCTTAAGCTCGTCGGCCTTTTCATAGTTGAACTCCTCAACGCAATTGTCCACGCTTTTGATACGGCCGTAAGTGGGATAGAGCACAATCCTGTCACCTGCAACCGTCACGGTGCCCCGGTTGTACGCATGCACCGTTGACGTGCAATTGTACAGAGTTGTTTGCATCAACATGCCTTTTTCATAATATCCCTCTGCAGTAAACTTGTAAAAGAGGCCGGTCCCGGAGGGCGCGCCCCATGCTCCTGTGTTCGGGTTGTAAAAATTGACACTGGATACCGTTCCAGTGTACCACGTGCCCACGAGTTGCGCAGGAACCGACGTTCTAGGTGTGTCGTTGCCATTATCATTGTCATCTTCAGCGCTGGCGGGATTCGATTTGCAGCCGCCAAGAATGAGCACAAAGATAACCGGCAACACGGTAACGAACGTGCCGATGCGTTTGCGAATTGCTTGCTGAGCGTTGGCTTGCATATGTTGCATCTCCTTGGTGAGAAAATACTTCGAAAGTCAGCATACGTGCCTTGCTTCGAAATTTTCGTCGTAATACGCACGCGCCGTGCGCCGGTTGCACGAACACCAGCAAAATAGAACAAATGGACTATGAAAGAATGAGGCAGTGTCGCCCTTGTTACGCCGAGCGCTATGTGAGTCACACTCTTCCTCCTCGCTCTGTCATTCGTTTGGGAGGAATCTTTGTACTCGCTGGAACTGCCGTTGATCATTTGCGTGCCGCACTGCAAGGTTTCATCTCGCAGCGCGAAACCAATTTAGCATTTGGAGTCGTCCACAAAAATTACGTTGCTCGTGTTGTCGTTCGTCAAGGATGCACTGCAATTGCTTCACAATTTACATTAGTTCATTACGGTCATCTTTCTTGTGAGCGTTGTCGCCGTGCCAGCCGGCGAGGTTGCTTCCAAACGATAGAAATAAATTCCACTCGGCACACGATTGCCGGCGCTGTCACGACCGTTCCAGCGTACCATGTGTTCGCCGGCAGCTTTGAAACCGAACTCGAGTGTGCCCACGCGGCGACCGGTGAGATCGTAAACCACAAGCTCAACTTGCGCGCGATTCGGCAACTGATATTTGATCGTGGTCTCGGGATTTCCGACTCCTTGGGCGGAGGATCTCGCTTCGCCCCGGAACGGATTGGGATAGCTTTGCAGCAACGCGAACTGTTGTGGGAGAGCTTGGGTTTCGGCATGCTCCTGCACTGACACGCCGCTTGAGGCTATCTTCACGTCCTCCACGAACCAACCCGGCAAGGCCGGTGTGCCAGTGGCATCGGATTGAATGCGGAAACGCACGCGCACGTCGGTGAAGCCTGCGCCCGCGTAAGCGTTGAGTGAATACTGACGCGCGCGCCATTGATTCTGTGTTCCACGGAATTGTTCACTCAGCGGCGCCCAGCTTTGCCCATTGTCCGTGCTGATTTCAACGATTCCAAAATCTTCCTGATTAGCCGCGAAATAGTGCTGCTCCATAAACGAGATTGCAGCATTCGAAAAGCGCGAGAGATCAAGAGGGCTTGCCAGGGTGAGAGAAGTGTTGACATTGGCGCCATAATTCTTGCCCGGATTGCTGCTCACAGAGTACAGTCCCGAGAGCCGTCGATTTTGCGCCAATCCCCATCCCTCCGGCTCAACTTGCCAGTCATTCAAGCCGTGCTCAAAGTCTTCGAATCCAACCATGAAATTCTTTTCATCGGAAAGGCCGCGATTGTGAGCGGTGGCCAAATCTCTCGCACTGACGCTGTAGAAAACCGTGTCACCAAAAGCAAATTTTGCGGAAAAGCTTCCTTCGAAGCGGCCGGGCGTGAGCGTTTGAAACAGTCGCGCGCTATCAGCCGCATGCGAGGCGCTGCGAAAATGAATCCACACCGAACTCGTATCGACACCGAGCATATCCGTGACCTCGACTTCAAGCGAGAAATTACCGGCATTATGGATCGTGTTTGGAAGTTCTGAAAGAAGCGCAAGCACCGGTGGCGTGCGATCCGGCTGCGAGGTGTAAGCGTGCTTTTGCGCGGGAGAGGTAAAGCCCTTCTCGGTGCGCGCCACAATGAAATACTCCACAGTGCCGCGACTCTGCGGTGGAATCTCCGCGCTGTAATTGTCGCCTTGTTTGATCATGTCGACTCGGTTGAATGGAAAAGCGCCGTCGGTGTCCCAATACAAATCAACTGCCATGAGCGGGCTGAGCGTGGAGGTGATTTGCGCGGTGACCGTGCGGGCATGCGTGGTATCTTCCGTGTCACGCAGAGGCGTATGCTCAATGGCGACGCCGTTTAGCCAATTCAGCGCGCGCTCCATCACGGTTTCGCGCACCGGCGTTTCGACAATGGCTTCGTAGCCGCCGAAAGCAAAATGCACCACGCGATAGTCGCCGGCAAAACGCACCGCACCAGAAGCGCCGTTGGGATAATTGAATATGCTCTGCGCAGAGCCATGCGGCATGATTTCGCTGGGAAACTGCTCGTGCGGGCCACGCCCGGGTTGAAAGATTTCGAACTTCAGGCCGTCGCTAATAGGGTCGCCCGCGACGCCTGTTAACGAAGAGAAATCCGAATCATCTTTGAGATAGCGGGCGTGCAAATAAGTTTCATAAAAAATTTTGGAAGCACCGCTGGAGAAATCGAACTCGTTTTGTATGCCGGTGGAATCGCAGAGGCCCCAGCCGAGGTCCTGGCCGGAGATAAAGAGATTCCCGCCGGCCTCCAGGAATTTTGCCAACTCGGCGCGGTCTAGGGCATCCAAGGCCGGCTCGGCCCACTCACAGAGCCAAACCACCGTGGCGTAATTCTTCATCTTCGCAAAGTCGGGATTGCCGGATATCGCGTGGTCATGGTATTCCGGAGCAACGCCCAATTGGTCGAACGCCTCAAGATAAAATTCTTCGACGTCATTAAAACCGGCATCGTCGTCATCGACCAGAAGAATCGAAGGATTGATCCCCAAAAAGAAATCGAATGTCTTGTGGTAGTCGTTGTCTCCCGTCAACGACAACGTGAAATGAGCACGATGCGGATGTGCGGCAGAGGAGACTTGCACGACAAAAGGATCGGCAGCATTGCTTCCGATATTGTTGTTGAGGTTGGAAAGGCCGGGGACGGCGCCATAGTTTGCGACTCCCTTTGTCACAGTCACCGCCCAATCGTCAGTTGTCAACGTGGCGGAAAGATTGGTGGCCTCGCCCCAAACATTTTGCACGCGGACGATGAGATTGGCAGTTTCGCCGGCGTCGAGCTTGTTGTTGCTGTTGCCTCCGGTTCGATCAGCAATTGTGGCATCGAGGTAGGAAAGGCGCGGCATTGGCGTTACGGTTTCCGTGAGCGCGCGATAGGCATTGATCCTTCCGGCGCCGAGCTTGCCGGCATAGCTGGGATTGAACGCATCGATGTTGTCCGCGGTTTCCACGACCTGAAACGTGACTTGCGAGGCCGGCCAATCGGGATGGATCGATTTGACCAACGCGGCCACACCCGCGACGAGGGGCGCAGCCATCGAGGTTCCGTGAAAACGGATGTAGCGATTATCAAACATCGTGCTGAGAATATCGGGCCGGCTGCGATTCATGTCGCCGCCCGGCGCAGAGACTTTCACCCAATCGCCATAGGTGGAATACGAAGCTTTGCGATCGAGATCGTCCAACGCCGCAACCGATATCGCAAAGGGAGCACGGTCCAAGGGATGGGCAAATTCATCGTTATCGTTCCCTGCGGAAACGGTGATGACGACGCCGTTCTCAAAGGCATACCTGGCAGCATCTGCAACGATGTAGGTGCTTGCCGCGCTCAAATTCGCCACGTGCGCGCCATTGTCTGCGGCATAAACGAAGGCTTTGGCCGTCCATGAGGACAAAAGCAGGCCTCCACTACTCGTGCTTTGCCAACCGGCACGCAAAGGCATTATCTTGACATTCCATGAGATCGCCGCCACGCCTACGCCATTGTTCGTGTGAGCAGCAGCAAGCCCGGCGGTGTGCGTGCCGTGGCCGCCGAAATCCATGGGATTGTTATCCGGTTCGTCGCCGTCTTCGCCGGGAGCGGCATCGGTACGATCATCGACAAAATCCCAGCCCCGGATATCGTCGATGAATCCGTTATTATCGTTGTCGACGCCATCAATGACCTCGTCGTGGTTGCGCCAAATATTCGCAGCCAAGTCGGGATGATCCCAGTCAGTGCCGGAGTCAATAATTGCGACAACCACATTCGAATCTCCCTTGGCAATTTCCCAAGCTTGCGGCGCTTTGATTTGCGGCAGATGCTGTTGCTGCGCATAGCTGGGATCGTTTGGGGCTGCAGCAACGCTGTTGCTGAGAGCCGCTTGCTGCGGCGCCTGCGGCATCACATCAAGTGGCATGATATAATCCGGTTCGGCGTATTCCACTGCGGGATCGCGGCGCAAGGCCGCAACCACGCGCTCAATGTCCGCATTCGTGTCGACTTCAAGCAGGAAAACACGCGAGAGACCGATGCTGTGTTTTTCTGCGCGCAATTTATTCGTGGCGTTTGGGAAGAGCGGCTTTGCCGACGCAACGTTGTGGGCGCTGCGGATGGCATTCATCTCCGCGCTGGTGGCGATATTTTTCACGCTGGGTTTGAATTTCACAATCACGCGGCCGGGAAGATAATTCCACGACGGTTTCTTGCCTGCGCCTTTTGCTGTTACATTCTGCCCGGCCTTTGCCGCAGCCGGAGTAGTATCAAGAACGAAAGAGAGGCCCAAAGCCAGCAGGCTAGCCATCAAGAAAGAAAATGTTCGTTGGATAAAAAATCTCACAACAACCTCCTTGTGTGCAAAATATATTCTGGAGCTAATCGGTCGTGTGAAGCGCTAAGCCTTCCCAACCACTTCGTAGTGCGCGACCTTCGGCTCGAATTCCAAAAGAAAGTTTTTGTCCTCGGGATAATACTTGGCTTTCTCGAAATCTTCCCCCGCGAATGCTTTGATTGCTTCCACGTTCTCCCAGAACGTGAGCGTGATGAAATGCGCTTCATTGCCTGCGAGGTGACGCAAAATATGCACGCCGAGATTGCCGGCGATGGATTGATAATCGGGTATGGCCCTCGCAATGAGGAACTCCCCATAGTCCTCGGCTTGGGAGGCCTTGGTTTTGCCGTGCCAGATTCTTGCAATCATGATTTCACCTGTTTCATTTGATACTATTTCATCACGGTCATCTTTTTCGTTAGTGTTGTCATCGCTCCGCTCGCTGAAGTCGCTTCCAGTCGATAGAAATAAACTCCGCTTGGCACATGGTTGCCGACGCTGTCGCGGCCGTTCCAGCGAATGACGTGCTGGCCGGCGGTTTTCAAACCCGATTCCAACGACGCGACACGGCGGCCATTCAGATCAAAAACCGCGAGTGTGATATTGCCCTCATGCGGCAGCACATAGCGAATGCTGGTTTCCGGGTTGAACGGGTTCGGATAGTTTTGTTCCAATTGAAATGCTGCCGGCACCGCAACGCTGTGGTCATCAACGTGCACGGTGTTGCTGACCAGAATGGCAACTGGCACGGTGTGCTCGCCGCCATTGCTGGTGAGATTCAAATGACCGTAGTACTTGCCCTCGGCAAGGCCTTGCGCGTCGAACGTCACCGTGATGGTTTGTGACGCACCGGGCGCGACCATGCCGCTGGCCGGGCTCACGCTCAGTCGGCTTCCCACTCCTGCCTTTGAGCCGTTGGCGCGGATGAGAAAAGCGCCGTTTTCAAAACCGGAGACGGCGTTGAGCGGCATATAGCGCTTTAGGCCCGGTTCAAAATAGAAACTCTGCTCCGGCACGCTGGCATCAACGTCCGTTCCAGCCGGAAAGCCAATGGCACTGTTGACACCCACCACAATGATAAAACTCGAGTCCGCATTGAAGGTCAATGGCTCGGGCAGCGGAATTCGATACCATCCTCCGTTTATGGAGGCGGGTAGAATCGTGCTACCCTGCGCAAGTGTCTGTCCGTTCGTATCCATGACGGCGAAATAAAACGTGTCAACAGCGACGAGTTCAGTGCGCATGTAGAAATCAAATGACTCCAACCGAAAACCAAATTCATGCAGAGAAAACTCATTCGCCCAAGTAAAGCCTTTTTTACTGCCGCTGCCCATACCCACAAAAGTATCTGCACTGTTGTTGGCATCGTCCAGAACGAGCACATCCGCATCGGTAGCTTCATCAGAAGCGGCCGGCGAGTTTGCCGCGGAAGCTGACTTCGTAAATAAGACTGAAGTCACGCCCTGCGCGAGCGGCGTTCGCGCTGCGGCGAGATCTAGCTTTGGAAGCCGGTGTGGATTGACATTCGCAAAATTGGACAAAGTTTTCGCGAGGCTCGCGCCGCCGGCCAAGCTGGGTTCTGCTGCGGTAATGCTGTAGCTCAGATTGGTATTGCCAGTGTTGGAAATCGTGAATGTAGCGGAACGGGAATACCCGGGTTGCATTTGTAAAGAAATTTCTTCGA
>JABWAN010000225.1 GCA_013361015.1 Candidatus Zhuqueibacterota bacterium
TTGGCGGGCTGGGCATATCCGCGATTTGCCAGCATGCCCACGAGGCTAAAAACGAGCAAAAGTCTTTTCATAAGATTGATACTCGTTGTGATTCAAAACTTGGAATCTAAAAATTCATTCGAGCGCCAATTTGAATTTTGCGTGGCTCCGAATAGTAATCCGGCCGTACAAACCACGTGCGATCTGCTTCTACTGCATCCGCGAGGCTTTGGCGCCGCGTATAATCCGCCTCACCGGTATCGGCCCAGACCGTGAGTGGGTTCTTGGCGTCAAGCAAATTGTAAACTCGCAAGAACACCTCGAAATTTATTTTTTGCACTGCAAGATTTTTGAATGCATTCAGATCGAACGTTAATCGATTAGGACGGCGGCGGGAATTGGTTGCCAATCCGGAAATAACATTCTGGCCGGTCAATGTTCCGGAAAGAACTTCGGGAGTGTAGGGTTGCCCGGAATTGAACCGCGCGATCAGGTTGCCTACCCAGCTCTTTTTGCCATAATACAAATTTAAATTAAAGGCATGCCGCTGATCCCAATTGAGTGGCGACAATTGAATCTTTGGTGCTGCGCCGGTAGTCAACGCGAAATACTCATCCTCGGGGCTTGAGTTCGTTCCTTGCACGACTTGATAGGTGTAGTCCATGTCGAACGACCACGCGTTTGCCAGGCGTCTGGTGACCGTCAACGTGAAGCCCTTCACGTTCGCGTGATCGCGATTGATCATTTTTGAATATGTGATGCTCGTGTTGTGGGTCAGTATTTTGGGGCTGGTGGAGATCCAATCTCGAATGTCGCGATAGTAGCCTGTAACGTCGATGCCGATATTCTCAGAAATTTGCTGTTTAAGACCCAGCTCATACATGGTCGTTCGTTGCGGCTTCAAATCAGGATTGCCAAAAGGCCCGTAGATCCCTTGGCCTTTAGTGATTTTCAACTCATCACCGTTGAACAGAAGATTGTATTCTGGAATCTGCTGGAAAATACCGTAAGAAAAATGAATGACGCCTTTGTCCGTGATCGGATAGGCGATTCCCACTCGCGGGCTAAACTGGCTTTTTGCAGTCACATCTTTGTACCAAAACGATTATCGTTCCTCCAAAGAGTACGTGTTCTCCTCGACCTTTTCGGCAACGCTCAGAATGCCGTCTCCGTCGAGGTCCTTGTACGTATTGCGCGGCCCAAGTGGGACATAGATATTGGGGTCCTGCGGATCAGCCGGAACACGACCGTTCGAATTGAAGTAGTCATAACGCAAGCCGATATTGATGATCACGCTTTCATATTCGATTTTGTCCTGAACATAGGCGGCGAATTTGTTCGGGTCCCTTTTGAATAGGCTATGATTCGTACTTGAAATTGGTTCAATAAAAGGTCGAAATGGCTCGATCGGTTGCCCATTCTCATCAATCGCCGCAACCAACGTCACGTTCTCGAAGTCAATCCGGTCTTTCTGCACTTCGATGCCGACCTTCACCTGGTGACGTTGGTTCAGTTGACTGATCAAATCGAGCTTGCCGATAATGCTTTCGGTCGATCGCGAGGATCTAAACAAATCCGTTCCAGCCTTGAAAAACTGATTCGTTCCAGCCGTAAGGGATTCCGGCGGCGTGTAGTTCAGGTCAAACGGGTCATCATACAATTTGGATTCATCTTTGTTTGTTTTGTAGGAAATCGTCGTTTCGTAAAACGTGTTTTTGCTGAAAACGTGCGCCAAATTGGCGATGAAGGTTGCTCCATACCCTTCGAATCCTCGCACCCCATTGGGATTGAGTCGATAAAGGTGGTTGTATGATCGATTGTCGTAGGCACTTCCCAAAAAATCCATTTTTAGAATCAGTGGATTGGAGATTTTCCATTTGAGCGCGCCCTGGCTACTGAAGCGTTCGGACTTGTTCATGGGAACGGCGCTGCTATCACCAAGCTGCGTTCTTCCTTGCGGACGATAGGCATTGGGGCCGTATAGCCATCCTTCATTTTCATATCGTCTTCCGGTGAGAAAAAATGTGAGACGGTCGTTGATAAGCGGCCCGCTGATTGTTGCCTGCAAATTGTTCTCTGCGACAGGATTGAGATCATCGATGTTCCAAAAGACCTCGGTGTCGTTGCTGAAATAATCACCGGCCCAAGCTTCGATCTTTCCGGCGAAATTATTGCCTCCAGTTTTGGTAACGATGTTGATGACGCCGCTCATGGCGTTGCCATATTCGGCGTTGAACGTGCCACTGATGACCTGCAATTCCTGAATGGACTCATTCTCCACGGCCAATGCTTGGCCACGATTGAAGTCGTCCGTTATGCTAATGCCATTGACCATATAAGCGATTTCGGAAGAGCGGCCTCCACGGATGTGAAGCCCGCCATCGGAGCCACGCGTGATACCAGCCTGCAATTCGAGAATGTTTCCCACTTCCTGAACGGGCATTTTTTCAATTCTCTCCGCGGAAACACGCGCCTCAGAAGAAGTGAGATCTTTTCGTACCAAGGGCTTTCCAGCAATAACGACGACTTCATCAATTTGGAGAGTTTCGGGTTGGAGGTCAAAGTTTATAGTCGTAGTTAAATCAGTTAAAACCTCGAGATTCTTTACCACAACTCTGCGATAACCTATGTAGTCTGCTATGATCGTGTGATTCCCGGGAGGAACTCGAAGTATCACGTAATGGCCCTTGATGTCGGTGGCCGCACCCAACATGCTCCCCTCAATCATAACATGCGCACCTGGAAGCATCGCTTGGGTTTGACCGTCTCTCACAACACCAACGATCTTGCCGGAAGTTTGCGCGAACGGCGAAGACGCCGGCCCACCAAGGCTGAGAGCAAGCAGGCCTAAAACCAGTCTCTGGCTGTTCATCATGAGTTTCCTCATCTGATCAGTTCAGTTGAATTGAGTTCAGTCTCTCCGGGTAAGCCACGACTTTTGCACGCCGGCGAATGCTGGCGAGCAATGCTTGCCTGGTCTTCCTTTGCCAAAATGGTTTCAGCGTTTTTTCGATTTCCGTGCGCGCTTCGTTGAATGTTCGCGCACGCGCGGAATCCTTGCCAACACATTTGAAAAATGCATATTGCGCATCGATTTTGATTGGGCCCACCCACTGGCCGACCTCAAGGGGGAAAATACGATCGGAATAGGCGCCTAATTCTTGATAGCTGAACGATCCGGCGTCTCCGTTCTTTTCTGCGCTCCACCTTCGCGTAGAATACGTTTTTGCCAATTCTTCGAATGAGGCATTACTGGCGATGCGATTTTTTATCACAAGAGCGTCGTGGGCATTGTTTAATACAATCTCCCTCAACTGAATTTGGGGCGGAAGGAGAAACTTATCTTTGTGGTGTTGAAAGAATTGCCGGAGAGTATCTTCAGGAATGATCGTCGCTTCAGAAATTATCTCCTGCATACGTTCGAGCAGATATTCATCTTGCTTTCGTTTAATATTTGTGTGATAGGAAACGGATTTGTGGAGGCCCAACTCTTTTGCTTTGGAAAGCATAAAGGCGCGAATAATGAGACCCGCAATGAAGTCCTCAAGATTCTCCTCGTTTCGAACCCAATGCAACTGCCCTTCCGAAGTAAATCGAGCATTTTGATTGAGTGTTCTCACGTTCCACACGCCGAGCTTCGAGCGTACGAGCTCTTTGTGCGCGAATCGTTCATCATTGAGCAAATGGTTGTTAGCTTCTACTGCTGCCGCAACATGTGATCTACTATTGATGTGTTCGAGCAATTCCTTAACAACGTCTCTATGAAATGAAATCTCCAATTGCTGCCGCAGCGAATCCACAAATGCGCGGGTTGCTTTTTTTGCCTTTCGGTCGCGCCAATAGCGCTCTAAGTTGGAATGATGCTTGGCATATTCTGCTTCAGTCAATAAGGGTTTAGTAATTCGATCCTGCACTTGAATGATGCTGTATCCTTGCGCAGTACGAATCGGTTTGGAGATTTGTCCGAGCCCCAAAGTGAATGCCACATCTTCGAAGAAAGGATCCATTTCGTCCACGGAAAACCATCCCACAGAACCGTGGGCATTACGCAGTTGAGGATCTTGAAACCCCTTTTCTGCAAGTTCTTCAAAAGTTCTTCCGCCATGCAATTCTGTATAAAGTGAATCAGCCTGCTTGAAGTTGTGCGCGTACAAATGACGAGCTTTGATTTTCGTATTGAATCGAACAAACAGGGTCCTAAGTTCATCTTCACTCACGACAATCGCATTTAGAATGAACTTGCGGTGGAATGCGTCGAGCAGTTCTTGGATTTGAATTCGTTCGCTTTGGAGACTCCCGTGAGAGTCTTTATCATATCCCCTAGCTTCAGCTTCTGCAATCAGCAATTCCTCTTCCAGTATTGTGTTAAATATCTCTTTTCTGCTTTGGCCATTGTCGGGTAAATCAGTCTTTGCCTTGAGCTGTTTGTACACGGCTATAAAGTCTTCCTTGTTAATAACGCGATTCTCGATGACAGCCAAAAGTTGATCTTCGCGTGCATCTTCCAGCACGCTCCTTTTCAAAAAATGAACTATAGATAGTGCTGAGGCTGCAATAAGAAAAAAGCCAATTGTTCGAGGTAGGCTTTTGCCTCGAATTTGTTTGGTGAGGCTATTTTTGACTTGCCCTGAATGACGCATAGCTGGAAGCAGTCAGAATCTGGTGCTTAGGTGCCGCGCAAAAATAACTTGGAATTTTGAGCAACCTATTTTTGAGCGAAAGGTGAATTTGAATTCCGCACGCAGCCGGTGGGATAGATCGTGTAATTCCACTCCGGCAGGACCTTGTGCCTTCTGATATTGATTTGCGCCATCTGCGCGTCATCAATTTTGCGGCGCGTGCGATATTGTTTCCGGTTCAGCCTTGCACAGACCTCGAGGCCGGTTTGCGTGGCGGTCGTGCGAGTGTATTTGAGCATGGTCACCAACGCGCGCAAAGGCACAATTGCCGCTCATGTGACTGAACAAGCGATGTTCGACCGGATTCCATTTGGACGCGCCCGTGGGATAATGGCAAACCGTGACGGCAATGCCAAAGGCATCGTACAAACGCGCTTGAAGGGCGTGCTTCCACAGCCGACAACGGTAGCCGTTGCTGCCGCGCCCATATCGCAAAAGATCAGCAGCTCTTTGATTTAGGGATAGCGCTGCATCACCGAACTTTTGAGCCAGCACACAATATTATCGACGGCAAATTTGGCGGTATCATGCGAAGTGCCCACCATCACGAAGCCATGATTCGCCCGCACGTCGTAAACCCCATACGGCGTGGCGATGGCGTCCGCGGCGGAACGAAATTCGTGATCGCGAACCTTCACGGCTTGGCGACGCCACACACGGCCACAGTTGTAGAAATTGCCGATGAGTTCTTTCTTTTTGCTATCGACACTGATCGCGGGCTCGCTGAGCGCGGCAAAACGCTGCGCCATTTGGGCGATGTAGTTGAATTGCCGATTGCGCTCCGGATGGCGCGTTTCGGCGATGGCTTTGCGATTCGTTTTCAAAGAAAAGTGCAGCCGCTTCTGCAACACTCGGGCAACGGTTCGTGAGAGTTATCTTCCAAAGGCGTGTAAACTTTTATCCCGACATTACGCCGGCATTTGGAAAAAACGGCGACGCATTTCTATCTTGAACGAGCCCTTTCCACCGAAAAGCTGTCACAGAGAAATGCGCCATGTCAAAGAAATAAAAAAATCACGCTTCGAAACGTCTTTTGTCCTCCCCCGAAGCGCCGCAACAAGTGCGGCAAACTTTGGATGAGTATCTGCGTCAAGCCCCATTGCCGCAAAATTGCCCGAGTCGTTAGAAGCCGAAGTCCAGTAGCATTTGGGCCGCGGGCGCTATGAACATCATGCTGAAGGCAAAGGCAAACATTATCGCAACGGCTTGGGCAAAACGCGGCGCTTGTATTGCGGGTTGGGCTGCATTCCCGTGCGCGTGCCACGTTTGCGCGAACGTTATGAGTCGCAGATTGTTGGGCGCTATCAACGTTTGTCCGAGGAAATGCGTGTGCTCTTGCCCGAACTCTATGCGCACGGTTTGGCAACCAACGATTTTGCACCGTGCTTTGAGCGACTCTTGGGTGATGATGCGCCGCTTTCGCCCAACACCATTGTTCGCCTCAATGCACAGCGGCAAGAAGATTTCAAAACGTGGCAGAAAAAGCCACTGGACGCGGAATATCTTTACATCTATGTCGACGGCGTTTATCCCAAAGTCGGGCCGAAGGATGAAAAGATGGCGCTGCTGGTTGCCGTCGGCGTGAATCGCTTGGGCGAAAAGTATGTGCTGGCGATTGTTGAAGGCTATCGCTAAAGTATGCAATCGTGGCGCGAATTATTTCGTCAGCTCAAGCAACGCGGCGTGAAGGGTATCGGCATGGTGATCGCCGATGGCGTTGACAGCGTGCACAAAGCGCTGCGCGAAGTTTTTTCCATGAGTCGTGAGCAACGCTGCTGGGTGCACAAGATGCGCAACGTGTTGGACAAAGTGCCGTGCGTCGCGGAAGGCGAAGTGAGAGCCGCGTTGCAGGTGATGTATAACGCGCGTTTACGCGATGAGGCGCTGCGCTTGAAAGCGGAGTTCGTCGCCAACTATGAAGAACGCTATCCGCGTGCGGTCGCGTCGCTGGAAGAAGCGGGCGATTTGCTTTTCACATATTTTGATTTTCCCAAAGAACATTGGAAGAGCATTAAAACGACGAATCCGCTCGAGTCGATGTTTTCGAGCGTGAGGTTGCGGACAGATGCACCCCGGCGGATTCCGGTGCCGGCCTCCGGAGCACATCTCGTGTTCAAAGTTTTGACGTATGTGGAAACACGCTTGCACCGCATTCACGGTTACAAGTTAGTGGTGGAAACGATAGATCGCATGCAACATTGCTCCCAATAAAAATCGCGTTGCCGAATGAAAAAAAGTTTACACAACTTTTGACACAGGCTCCGAGTTTTCTGTTAATTTCGACAAAACACTCTATGTTATCGATAACATTTTTATGAGAGAATTGTAACTGAACAAAGTATGAATGTCAAGCATTTATTTTTCCTGAGTGCCCCCGTTTTTATTTGTCCGTCAGAGCAGGCTGAGGATCGCTGAAGGGCAAAGCAATTTGGCGTTGTGTTTGTGGAAAAATGATTTTGTCGTACCGGCACACGTGCGCCATGATCTTCTTGATCGCCAACGCGAGTTTGTAATACATGAACCGCAACACTTCTTTGAGTTTTTTGCTATTCACCAATGCGAGTTTGGGACGAAAGATAATCTCCAACACCAGACTTTCCAAGCGTGTGTAGAGATACGACACCGCCATCCACAACAACGCATTCAGGGTTTTGAGCGCCTCATAACGCTCCACACGAATCACTTCCAACCGATAATCGACTTTGATCTCACGATGCACATTTTCAATTTTCCAACGCAAACCATAACCTTTGAGCGCCAGTTCAACCGCTTGCTTCGCCGAGCAGCAGTCTTTGAAATAACACAGCAACCTAGTGTAGTGTCTCAAAAGTGATTAAACAAAAGCCGAATAATGGCATCTTATTTAGAAATTCAGGAGATGCCCATGCGACGTGCAATTGCGATTCAATTAACTGACGCGGAACGCAGGCTTTTAATGAAATGGTCACGCGGTCGTTTAACGCCAGCGCGTTTGGTTCTC
>JABWAN010000226.1 GCA_013361015.1 Candidatus Zhuqueibacterota bacterium
TCACCGGCATGCTCGCCGGCATCTATCCCGCGGTGGTGCTATCGGCTTTCGAGCCCGCCAAGGTTTTGAAAGGGCTGGTAACGCGCGGCGCGAAAGGCGCGCTGCTGCGCAAGGGACTCATCATCGTGCAGTTTGGCATTGCCATCTTTTTGCTCGTCGCCATCGTCACGCTTTACCATCAACTGCATTACATGAAAAGCCGCGATCTGGGTTTCCAAAAGGAGCAAGTGGTTTTTCTCGGCCTGAGCCGCGCGGTTAAAGAGCATTTCGAAACGTTCCGGCAAAGCTTGTTGAGCAGCGCCAATATTCGCAATGTGGCGCTGGCTGGCAGCGTTCCGGGCCGCGTGGGTACAAGCCGCGGCTATAATTGGCCGGGACAACAGAGGGATTTAGACAACAGCTTCTATACCATGTTCGGCGATCACCAAACCGTGGAAGTTTTGGGCTTGCAATTGGTGCAAGGCCGCAACTTTTCCAACGAAATTGCCACAGACGCCACGAGCGCGTATATTTTGAATGAAACCGCGGTGCGCGCGTTGGGTTGGGACGAAGCCGCGGGCAAGCCTTTCAAAGTGTGGGATGAAGAAATGGGCCAAGTCATCGGCGTGGTGAAGGATTTCAACTTTAGATCGCTGCACCAAAAAATCGAGCCGCTAGTGTTGGACATCAAACCGGAATGGTCGTGGAGCGCGGCCATTCGCATTGCCCCCAATGATATGGCGCGCACGCTGAGTTTTATTGAAACCCAATGGCGGGCGTTGGAGCTGGATTTGCCTTTGAGCTATCGCTTTCTCGATGAGGACTTCGACCGGCTCTATCACTCGGAAGAAAAGCTCGGGCAACTCTTCAGCAGCTTCGCATTTCTGGCTTTGTTCGTCGCCTGCCTCGGCCTGTTTGGGCTGGCCTCATTTACCGCAGAACAAAGAACGCGCGAGATTGGCATTCGAAAAGTTCTGGGCGCTTCGGTCGCGGAAATACTTTTACTGCTCTCCAAGGAATTCTCCAAGCTTGTCGCTCTCGCTTTTATCGTTGCCGCGCCGCTTGCTTACTTTGCCATGAGCGCGTGGCTGCAGAATTTTGCTTATCATATTCGCATGGGGGCGATTCCTTTTTTACTCGGCGGAGGGTTGGCGCTCCTCCTCGCGCTGTTGACCGTGAGTGCGCAAGCCCTCCGAGCCGCGCTCACCAATCCGGTCGAGGCGCTGCGCTACGAGTAACTTCGCAGTACGGAGCTCCCGTCTCTCGGGAGCGAGGCAACTGAGACAGACCACTCATTCGTGAACCCCGGAGTCCTCATGCTCAAAAACTATCTCAAAATCGCGCTGCGCAATCTCGTGCGCCAAAAGCTGTATACGTTCATCATCGTTTTCGGTCTTGCGCTCGGCGTCGCGTGCTGTTTGTTGATTTTGCTTTTCGTTGAGCATGAGTGGTCGTTCGATAAATTTCACGCGAAGCAGGATCGGCTCTTTCGCGCGATTCTCGCGGAGCACAAAACCGACGGCGGCGTGCAGCATCAGGCTTATCAACCGATGCCGCTCGCACCCACGCTCGCCGATGAATTTCCGGAGATCGAGCGGGGCATGCGCGTTTTCACCGGCGGCGGCTCGGTCTCGTATGAGGATAAACATTTTGCCGAGAGTTTTATCTTCGTTGACCCTGCGTTCTTCGAAATTTTCAGCTTTCCACTTTTGCAGGGCGACCCCGTGAAAGTTTTGGCCGAGCCGAACGGCATCGTGCTCACGCAGCGCATGGCGGAAAAATATTTTGGTGAAGAAGAAGCGATTGGCAAGCAACTGCTCACAAAGAATTGGCGCGGCCAGGTTGAGGTCATCGTCACCGGCATCGCGGAAAATCCCCCCGACAATTCTAGTTTGCAGTTTGATTTCGTCATGCACATCACGAAGCACCCGAATTACGAGCGCAACCTCACGCGCTGGACGAATTTCAACGGCTCGGTTTACGTTTTGTTGAAAGATGGTGCAGCGCGCGAAACGTTGGAGAGCAAGTTTCCGGCGTTCGTTACTGCGCATTGGGGCGACATGCGCAAAAGAGAACAAGAGCGCGGCGCGATTGCGAAACGCGAAGACGCTTTGCAGCTCCGTTTGCAGCCGCTGACCGCGATGCACTTGGATACTTCCGTTGGCTCTGCGCACGAGCCGGTGAGCAATCCCATGTATGCGATGATTTTGGCCGGCATTGCAATCTTGGTGTTGGCGATTGCATGCATCAATTTCATCACGCTGGCTTTGGGCCGCTCGACGAGCCGCGCCCGCGAAGTCGGCATGCGCAAAGTGTTGGGCGCATTTCGCCGGCAACTCGTGCGGCAATTCGGCGGCGAAGCCTTGCTCTTGAGCGCGCTGGCATTGGTTTTGGGATTGGTGCTGGCAGAATTGTTTCTGCCCGTATTCCGGCAGTTCACGCAAAAAGAGTTGGCGTTGCAGCAGCTTTTCGGCGGCTGGGCATTACTCGCGGTGCTCGGCCTGCTGCCGCTGATCGGTTTATTGGCGGGTGGCTATCCGGCAGCGTTTATCTCGCGTTTTCAACCGGCAACGGTGCTGAAAGGCGGGCTGAAGCTGCGACAGAAGACTTTCTTTACGCGCGCGCTGGTGGTTTTTCAATTCGGCCTGGCGATCTTTCTCATCGTCTGCGCGATCTTCATCACACGTCAGCAGCAATTCATTGCCTCTCGAAATCTCGGCTATAATCCCGAGCACGTTATTGCGATCAACAGTTTTGGCGGCGCGAGCGGGGACGGAAGCCAAAAGATGCTGCGTTTGCGCGAAGCGTTGGCGGCGTATCCGCAACAGGTGTTGAGCGTCACCGGCACCAGCGCGGCCTTCAACAAAGGTTGGGACTTGAACAGCTTCGATCACGAAGGCGTGGAGCGCTCGGCCTTCATCTTCGGCGTGGATTATGACTATCTCGATATGCTCGGCATCAAATTGGTCTCGGGCAGAAATTTTTCGCGCGAGCTACAAAGCGATCTCATAAATTCTGTGATCGTCAACGAAAATTTTGTGCGAGAATACGGCTGGCAGGAGCCGATCATCGGCCGCCGGCTTTCCGGCTGGAACGATGAAAAAATTCCGGGCGGCCCGACCGTGATCGGCGTGGTGCAAGACTATCATTTTCTTTCCCTGCACCGCCGCATTCAACCCGCGGTGCTGTTGATGGACCCGGACTTCGGCATCAATGACATCCTCGTGCGCGTGAGCGCCACGCACATTCCGGCGACGATCAAGTTGATCGAAGAGAAATGGCGCACCCTCGCGCCGAACACGCCGTTCGATTTTACGTTTGTGAATGAAGACCTTCAACGCCAGTATGAAACTGATCAGCGTTGGCAGAAGATCATTTCCTACAGCACGGTGTTTGCGGTTCTGCTTGCCGGCCTCGGCCTGTTCGGATTGGCGACGCTCGCCGCGACGAGCCGCACGAAAGAAATCGGCATTCGCAAAGTGCTCGGCGCCTCCGTGGCACGCGTCGTCACGTTACTCTCGCGCGAGTTTGCGATTTTGGTTTTGCTGGCGAATCTTGTGGCATGGCCGCTTGCCTATTTCACGGTTGGAAAAGTTCTGCAGAACTATGCGTATCGCATTGACATGAGTTGGTGGGTGTTTACTCTCGCCGGCGGCATGGCCTTGCTCATTGCTCTGCTCACCGTGAGTTTGCAAGCCCTCAAAGCCGCGTTGGCGAACCCGGTGGAAGCGCTGCGTTATGAATAATGCCAAGGGACGTAATCACGCTTTTGCGGTCGCGGCGTTGCGCTACGAATGACTTCTCCGTGCGAGGCTTCTGTTTGCAACACGTCTGAAAATCCGAGTCCGGCGTTTGGCGTTCGACTTTCAGGCTGGTATTTTGTATCTTGATTTTGCATGCATACAATGTCAAATCCCGATTATCCACAAGCCAAGGACGAGCCGGAGCCAAAAAGATCAGGCCACGGAATCACACGGAAGAGCACGGAGTTTATGCGCTCACAAAAAAGAGTTCTTTCCGTGTAATTCTGTGGCTAAGTTTTTTGCACTGCATTTTTCTTTTAGATACTAAAGCCAGTGGCCGAAGCTTTCGTGCGCGAACTTTTATGCACCACCCAATCGGTGTTTCGAGAAGAAGGGCGCGACCGTACCAATCGCCGGCTCGGTCAGATGCAATGCAAAATTGGAACAGTCTATTCTGTTGAGCGCTGCGAGTTGGCAACTGGCCGTCGGAAACAATCGGAAGAAAGCATGTGAGAAGGGATGAGCAACGATGTCAATCCTCGGAAACTATTTCACACTCACCATCCGCAATTTGCTGCGGCAAAAAGTCTACACGGCGATCAACATTGCCGGGCTTGCGATCGGTATGAGCTGTTGTTTGATCATTCTCATGATTGTTGCCGACGAGTTGTCCTACGACCGCTTCCACAAGAATGCCGATCGCCTCTATCGCGTCACGCTCGATGCACACGTGCAGGACCGGGAATTCATCACCGCGCGCAGCAGCGGTCCGGTGGCTCCGAGCCTGCGGGAGAGCTTGCCCGAGGTTGAAGCCGCAACTCACATTCGAGCACGCGGCGGCACGCCGGTGAGTGACTGCGCCGTGCGTTATGGCGATAAAGCATTCAATGAGTACCTGCTCTTCTTTGCTGATTCGTCGTTCTTCAAAGTTTTTTCTTGCGAGGTGCTGGAAGGCGACGTCAACACGTTTCTGACCCAGCCCAATACCATCGTCATCACGGAGGTCACCGCGCGCAAATATTTCGGCGCGGAGCCGGCGCTCGGTAAAACACTGGAGGTGGACGGGCGCTCGCAGTTTATGATCTGCGGCGTGGTGAAGGAATTTCCGCAACAATCGCATTGGCGTTTCAGTCTCCTCGCTTCATTGGTTGGCCGTACCATTTCGGAACGAGACAATTGGCTCAACAACTCCTGGTCCACGTATGTGTTGTTGAAAAAGGGGGCTTCGCGCGAACAAGCTGAAGCCACCTTTCAGGCGATTGTCGAAAAAAATGTGCGGCCTGCAGTGGAAGAAGAGTTGGGCGGCAATTGGAGTGAAATGAAATCGCAGGGCATGTACTATCGTTACCGTTTCCAGCCGGTCACCAGCATTCATTTGCACTCGCGCCTCGATGAGGAAGTTTTTCCGCCGGGCAACGCCGCGACGGTATATGCGCTCGGCATGATTGCGGTGTTCATTCTTTTGATTGCCTGCATCAATTTCATGAATCTCGCCACCGCCCGTTCGGCTCGCCGCGCCAAAGAAGTCGGCGTGCGCAAAGTGCTGGGCTCGCAAGCGCTGCAATTGATTTTCCTGTTCGTCGGCGAAGCCGCGTTACTTGCGGCGTTGGCCATGCTCGTCAGCCTCGGCCTCATGGAATTGGCGCTGCCCGTGGTCAACAGCATCGCTTCCAAGTCACTCTCGCTGGAGACCTTTACCAACCCGCCGGCCCTCGCCGGCCTGGTGGCCTTCACGATCTTGGTCGGCGTTTTGGCCGGCAGCTATCCGGCGTTCGTGCTCTCCTCGTTTCAGCCGGCCAACGTGTTGAAAGGCGAGTTGCGTAGCGGCATGCGCAGCGGCCGGATGCGCAGCGCGCTGGTCGTTCTGCAGTTCGCCATTTCGATTGCGTTGATGGTGGGAACAATGGCCGTGTATCGCCAGCTTCAGTTTATCCGCACGCGCGATCTCGGATTTGACAAAGAGCAGATGCTGGTGGTGGACAATACTTGGTTATTGGGCCGTAGCAAAGCGCAAAGCTTCAAAGAGACGCTGCTGAGCCGGCCCGGCGTCACGGCTGCGGCTTTCACGCAAAATCTTCCGGGCAACGACATCGGCAGCGCGGCCTACTGGCGCGAGGGCGACAATGCCTCCAGTCTCATCATGCTGCGCCAACTTTGGTGCGACTATGATTTCCTGAATGTCATGGGCGTGAGACTGAAGGAAGGTCGGTTCTTTAATCGCGAGTTCACCACCGATTCATCCACTGCGGTGGTCATCAATGAACGCGCCGCCAGCCTGCTGGGATACGAGCGACCGGTCGGCCGGAAGCTTAACGGTTTTTTTGGCGACGGAGAAAAAGCGCTGGACATCATCGGCGTGACGGAGGACGTGCATTATGAGCCGCTGCACCAGCCGATTCTGCCGATGGTCGCATTGATCTCGCGAGGCGCACCGACGCGTATCGTGCTGCGCGTGCGCGGCGACATTCCGGCAGTCATTCGCGACGTGGAAGAGCAATGGAAAACATTCAGCGGCGGACAACCATTCACAACGTATTTTCTCGATGATCGCTTGGAACGATACTATCGTGCCGACCAGGCGTTGGGAAAACTTTTTGGCATCTTCGCCGGCGTGGGAATTTTCATCTCGTGTCTCGGCCTGTTGGGATTGGTCACATATGCGACGGAGCAGCGCACCAAAGAGATTGGCATTCGGAAAACTTTGGGCGCCACCACCCCGAGCATAGTCGGGTTGTTGTCAAAAGAATTCGTCAAGCTGGTGGTAGTTGCCAATCTCATCGCGTGGCCGCTGTCTTACTATTTCATCAACGGCTGGCTGCAAGATTTCGCTTATCGCATCGATCTCAGTTGGGGAGTCTTTGTGCTGGCCGGCGGATTGGCGCTGGTTATCGCTCTCCTCACCGTGAGTGCTCAAACCATCAAAGCTGCCCTCTCGAACCCGGTCGAAGCATTGCGATATGAATAACATCTCAATACGGAGATCCCGTATTCGGGAGTGAAGCTTTGCGATATAAATAATCTGGAACCAGTGTCAGTAATTTATTGCTCGAACAGAGTATGGGTCACGCTTTCCTCTCCTAACCATGTCATTCTGAAAGAATCTTTTTATGCGCTGGAGATGATGCCGAGCGCTTGAAAAGGTCTTTCGGGAATGACAAATAATCTATGTGTTCGCCCCACTTCCACCCTTGCCCGGTATCTTTTTCTCTTCTGTCAACCCAAAGCGATTATGCCGTGTCTTAGGATTGAGAGCCTGTTCAAAAGCTCTTTGTTCGTCATTGCGCGTCCCGAGCACAGGGCGAGAATTCTTTTTTCATCTCGGAATTTTACGAGGTAGAACCCTCGTCGTGTTCCAAGCAGGACTCTTCATGGCAATATCCATCGGCTTCGGAGACCGGCTCCCGAGCCGCGCAAGACGTTTGTAGATGCAGCGCACTGTTTCACATTCAGCAAGCCAGAAGGAGAACGAAGATGCAGCGCAAAATCACCGGGTGCCTCATGTTGTTGTTTGCCGCAGCCCTTTTACCGTTGGCATATGCGCAAGAAGTGACTTTTCATTCCGATTCGACGCAGCCGTTGCTTCAGCGCTGGGAATGGGCCAAGTCGCAAGCGCGCCAAACGCAATTCAAAAAGGGTTATTGGATCGGCTATAGCATCCAACGCTTGATGGGCGAGAACTCGACGATTGGAAGCATGCACATTAGAAACGGCCGTGTGCTGCGGGGCCCGGGCAAGAGTCTTTCCGAACTTTTGTATGGCATAGAAATGCCGCTGAATTTATCCAGCTCCTCCAAAGAAAAATCCGAGCGCAAGGTTGTGAAAGAAGTCGGCTTGTTTTTCCTCTTCAATCCCCGCGAGCATACATTGGCTGAGATCAAAGAGAGCACGTTCGAGTTGAGCGTGGATTTCGAAGGT
>JABWAN010000227.1 GCA_013361015.1 Candidatus Zhuqueibacterota bacterium
GCCGGATTGCACGGACCACAATTCCCAATGATAACCCAGGCCTTGCAATTGCCCGTGGCCGCCGATGCAAACCTTGCCGCCCGCCTCAACGACTTTCTTCACCTGCTCCGCGTGCAGCTTGAACACGTGCTCGTCTTCGCGGAACCATTGCCGCCTGCGCGTGACTTGATCGATATCCACGTGCGGCATGAAGCGCCTGAGCTTCGCGTCGTCATGCACTTCGGTGTTTGTGTAATAAAAATTTTCACCGAACGGGCCGCCGTAGGAAACGAGCAGCGTGGGCGTGTAAAACGTTTCGGTTTGTTTGAGCAATTGCACGACATCGTTGTACAAAGGCGGAATCGGCAGCGCATGCTCGTGGCCGGGATAGCCGTCGATGATCTGCGTGAGATCGAGCTTCATATCGAGCGCGCCTTCGGTGGTGGGCATGATCTTCTTTTCTTTTGCGGCCATGATGATCCACTGCCGCACGTTGCGATCGCCCGCGACGTATTGCTTGAGCGTGTTGGTGTGGTAATAATCCGCGTAGCGTTCCATCACGCGCTGCGCATCTTTCAGGCTTTTGATTTGTTCGATGGTAAACACGCCGGGCGCAGTATAAAACACGCGCGGGCCAGTAAGGTCGCCGGTCTCGACGAGGTCGCTATACGTGAGCACGTCGGTCGTGCCGGTTTGCGGATCGCGCGTGGTGAGCACGCCATAGGCAAGGTTCGCGAGATATTCCCATACCACGCCGCGATGCACACCCCACGCGGGCCACATGTGCGCGTGCGTATCGACAAAGCCGGGCACGAGCGTTTTGCCGCTCGCATCGATCTCTCTTGCGCCAGCAGGTGTCGCGACCTCCGCACTCGCTCCGACTTTTACGATGCGATGATCTTTAATCACCACTGCGCCGTTTTCAATGATGCCGTTGTTTGCTGCGTTGGGCGTCATTGTCAGCACGCGGCCACCGCGCAACACAATCGTGCCCGTGCCTTTTGCGCGCTGCGCTTCGAGATTGATGACGATACGCTTCGGCTCATACGTTTTCTCTTCTTCATCTTCCTTCTTCTCTTCTTTTTTATCGTCCTTCTTCGCCGCAGCTTTCGCCTTTGCCGCTTTCACGGAATCCTCGAAAGCTTTTGCAGCGGCGAGATTGTAACGAAACACCGTATTGCCCAAAGCCCACACCGCTTCTTTCGCGCCGGGCCCGAAGCTCATGAACGAAGCGCCGATGCTCGAAAGTTTTTTCGCAGGAAATGCTGCGGAGGCGGGATCCATCACCGAAATCGTCGGCGGCTCTTCGCCGATTTGCGGCACGGTGATGTGATAGAGCTGATTCTGCGCGAGCACCAATGCATGCTCGCCGTCGCTTGACATGATCACTTCATCCGCGGGCAAAGGTTTCTCGCCGCCGAAGTAGGGCATCGTGCCCGTGACTTTGACATGCACGCGCCGGTCGGTACCGTCGAGGCGCATGGAGATCAATCCCTCTTCGCCTTCATAAACAAAAATGCGATCGGGCTTGTTGGCAAAGTGCGGCGCCACTCCGCGCAACGGCGCAATGCGTGTGGCCGCGCCGCCCGTTGCGGGAATGCGCACGAGTTCCATGCCTTGTCCGAAGCCGCTGCCATTGCCCCAATTGCGACGTTGTTGCCACGGGCCTTTGCTCACGACAATCTCTTTGCCATCCGGCGTCCAAAAGGGATCATCATAAAACGCGGCGAGCGTGCTCAAGCGCGTGGCTGCTCCGCCTCGTGCAGCAACTTTATACACATGCCCGCCTTCTTCTTCCGACCACGTGACGAACGCAATCCACTTGCTATCCGCACTCCAGGCGGGCGCGAACTGGCCCGTGCCTTTGGGCATCTCGGCGAGGCGCATGTTCGTGTTGGTGATGAGATCGCGCACGTACAAATTGCGCAGCGCGGTGAACACGAGCTTGGTGCCGTCCGGCGAGATGCGCGGCCATCGCACTTGTCGAATCTTCACCGGCCCGTCTTCCACCGGCGTTTCGAAATAAACTTTCGGGCCCGCCGCGAGCGCGACGTCAACTTCAAAAGGAATTTCCGTGCGCGTTCCGCTCGGCACTTCCACCCGATACAACTTGCCGTCAATCGAAGTGATGATCGCTTTGCCGTCGGGTGTGAACGAATAACCGGGCATGAAGTCGCGCGTGAAGCGGGACTCTTGATCATCGCGCTGCACCGGATGCGCGAGCCATTGCTCTGCGCCGCTTTCAAGATTGCGCAAACGATAGCCGGTCTTCGCATCCGAGCGCGAAGCATACACGAGCCACTTGCCGTCGGACGAAACTGCGGGCCGCACGCCGCCGCCAACTTGGCCGGTGAGTGGAAAGACTTTGCCATTGTCGCGATCATACAACGCGATTTGAAAATCGAGCGCGCGCAGATCGTAGCCCCAGCGCCCCATTTTGGTGGCGATATAAATGTAACGGCCCTCCGGCCCAAACGCCGCGCCGATAGCATTGCGATCTTTTTCTTTCGCGTTGAGATCAACGCCGTTGCCGCCCTCGATATGATACATCCATAAATGATTCACGCCCAACCCGCTCGTAAGTTTGGAGGCGATGATATAATTGCCGTCGGGCGTCCACTCCGGCGAAGCATACGTATTGCTCGCACCCTTTGTGAGTTGCTTCAAGCCCGTGGAATCCACCGCCGCCGTCGTGTCGTTGATGGTCTTGCCGACTTCGAGCAGCCAGACATTCTCATTGCCCGTGCGATCGCTCACGAACACGATGCGTTTGCCGTCCGGCGAATAACGCGGCTGCGTATCGAGCGCGAGCCCGCTCGTAATGCGCGCAGCCTTGCCGCCCGTGCTGGGCAGCGTATAAAGGTCGCCAAGCAACTCGAACACAATCGTCTTGCCGTCGGGCGACACGTCGAGCGACATCCACGTCACCTCTTTCGTGTTGAAGGCAATCGTGCGCTCGGCTTTGAGCGGTAGGTCGCGCTCTTTTTCTTTCTTTTTGGAAGTATCGGCTTTCGCCGTATCGGCAACGAAGGAGTTCAAAAGCGTTTGTGAGAAGGTTTGCGAAGCGAAGGCGAGACAAGCAAACATCGCCGCGAGTAACATACAACGTGCGTGTCGCATGAAAGGTGCTCCCGAGTTTATGCGCAGCCGGATTGGTTTAAAAAGTGGGGAGAAGGATAAAGAAAAGTTCGGGGAATGTCAAGGCGAGCAGCACGAACCTCCACGTGCTCCTACAGCGGCTTGGCCGGAGCACAAAAACTTTGATGACCATAAAAAGCAGAAGCATTCAAGCAAAAGCGCAAGGAGGCAAAGGTTACGCAAATTTTTTCTTTGCTGGTTCTTTGCACCTTCGCACTTCCAAATTTGCGGGCAAAACTCATAAGCGAGGAGTTAGCCCAGACTTTTGTTGCAACATTTGAAGCTATATGCGGATTGGAGAATCAAAGTCAGAACAAAACTCTGCAAGTTTTCCGCCCACAGAGAGGAATTCGCATAGAAAATGCTTTTAGTCTATTCTGTTTCTGTGGGAGTACTACTTCTGTGGGTGAAGGCTGTATATCTCGCCAGCTATTTTGCTTTCATCGAAATGCCCAGAGAAGCGGAGCGCGTGTTGCTGGCAGCAGCATAAAATTCTGCATACTGCTGTAGCCGACTTTTTACTTCCCCTTCGTTGCTTTAAAACGTGTTCTCACCTCTTTCAATCCCGCCAAGATTGTCTCTCGCCCTGCTTTACGCTCCATTAACCCGAAACTAAGCTGCGCAAGCGGAAGGTGAAAACTGAAATCAATTCTAAACTCAGACTGTCCGTGGCGCGTTTGTGCCGCTGCCAGAGCGTTTGCATTTCGAGCGTGAAGAGTTTTTGAAAGAGCTTGTGGCCGTATTCGCGCAAGCGTTGCAAGCGTGCGTCGGGATTTTTCGCATCAACATGGAGACGGCTCATCTCGAACGGCATTATGATGGAGAGGGGATATTCGAAGTGCGACTGCGCAAGCGACTGCGTTTTGCCGGCCTCAAAAACTTCGAGGCGATAACGCTCGTTCGTTTCGGGTTGAAGGTGAAATTCAAGGGTGGCTGGCATGATGACCCTTGCAAGTGATCCGAGGATAGATTAAGACCAACGGATTAAAGCAAAAAAAAATTGTAAGCGGATTCTTCGAAGTAAGCGGATAAAACCACGTTGCTTTATCCGCTTACTTTAACAAATCCGCCTACACAAAGCTGTTGAGATGTTTTGAGGCCGGGGAGACGAAATTGTACGTTCATGTCAAGGCAGGTTACAGAGTAATGAAGGGCAGCATATGCGTGGCGGCTTCATGCAGGCTCGCCCGCTTCAGCTAGCTTCGTTTCTTTGTGCATGTACGCGCGTTTGTAGGCATATCCCGCCAAACCTAGAAGCACGGGCAGAAGCAGGACTGCAACGAGCAGCCAGGTTGGTGTGCCCACAAGCGCTCCGACCCACGCGAGAAGGGCATAACGCGGCGCGCGCCCCAACATGCCGGCGAGCGCGAAACGAAATTTGTCATAGCACATCGAGATGGCATAAAAGCGAATCGGTTCGGAAGGTATGGGCAGGAAGGAGGTCACTGCGAGCGTTGCGAACGGATGTTTGACGAATCCGGCGAACAGCCGGGACGCGACCTTGAGATTTTTGATGTCGAGCACTCGGCTGCGACGAATAATGAAACGGTAGATGAGATATTCGAGCAAATAAGAAGGAAACGTGGCGCAGGCAGCGATGGCCACGACCGCGCGCGCATCTGCAGATTGGCTGGCGAGCAACACGAGCACGTTGAGCGGCACGGGAAAGAAAGCGCTCTCCAATGCCACCACAAGGAACAACACCGGCAAGCCATAGAAGCGTGTCGTGAAGATGTCGGAGCGCGCAAGCAGAAACAGTCCGCCCCATGCGATGAGGATAAGCGCAACATTCAGCGCGTTACGCATGCGAGTCATGTCAGCCTTTGGTCGAGAGTAAGACTTATTTTCTGTTGCAAGAAGCGGCGCGCAAGGTACTCATTCCTGCGTTTGAAATAAAGCCTCTTTCCACACCAACACCGCAAGTGTCGGTGGCAAATTTGGACAGCCGGGGCTTCAAGAGTAACACCGAAAAAGCATCTTGCTTCAATCCCGATACACCCAAAGGAATGCGGCATAGCCCTCGCCCGGAGGCTTGAGCGCAAAGCTGCGGCTTGGTGCGCCGGAGAAAGCAGTGCTCCACAAACCGCTCTTCGTGTTGAACCACTCCCCGCGCAGCTCGCCTTGCACTTCGGAGAGATCGAGCTTGAATTCTCCGCTGGAGGCTGAGTACACCACATACGCCTCACCCGGTTGGCCGGCCAACCAGCGCGTTTTATCGAGCGCGATAAAACGCGTGAACTTCCACCACGGCACAGTATAGTGTATGTCACTCGACCAAAACTCTCGCAGGGTTTTGACGAAGCTCAGACTGGCCGAATATAAACTCTCCTCCGTGAATGGTGCGGGTGCTTCTTCGGTGAGAATGAAGCGCCGCCCGCTCATTACACTTTGCCACGCTTGCTGAAGCACTTCTTCCGCGGCGCTCTTGTCGCCTGCAAGAGCAATGAGCTGCAACTCGAGCCGGCGTTCTTGATTGCTGTTCGCGCGCTCTTCGGGCAAAGCATTGTGCATGAAGACATACGCTCTTGTGCTCTCGCTGGGCAGTGCGCCGTGCGGCAGCACCAGCACGTGTTGATTGGGATCATGCGTTGCGATGAGCTCGGCCACCGTTGCGAGCGTGATTGCACTTTCCGCCGGCGGTTCTTCGAGCAGCCACATGACATTGAACGCAGAATAGCGCCGCACAACATAGCGCACGTAACGCTCGACTTGTTGCACATTCAGAAAATGCGACGCAGCTTTGCTCGGTAGCACGGTCAATCCCACCACCATGCCTTTGGCATTTGCATAGGCCAAGCGCTCATCGAGCCTGCGCCAATAATCCGGATTCAAACGTTCCACGTTATTCGCCAAAAACGCTGCGCCGCCGCCCGCTTCGGCATCGTTCAATCTCGAGATTTCAAACGCCGATATTTGCATGAAATTGCAGCCCAGCGCCGCGCGCGCCTCCACGTATTTTTGAAAACTCTGCAGCGAAACATTTTGCGCGGACTTCATCTGCGTTCCCACCAAAAAGAACGGCGTGCTATCCGCATGCGCCAATGCCGCAGGATACAACGCAGCGCTGCGCACATGTCCGCGCGCGGAAATATGTTCTTCCGGCAATTGCCCTGCGCAGGTTAAAGTTCCGCTCTGGCCGTGCAATCCGGCATCGGTCGATTGCGAAGCCCACGACCACGTTCCGCGTGCAGGCGGCGCAAAACGCACGAGAAAAGCGTTCTTGCCATCCCAGAATGCGGAGGCTTTATGAACTTTGCCCTGTGCGGCGCCGCTCGTGCCGGTGAAAGTGAGCGTCATTTCCGGGCCGTCGCGAAATGAGTTCTCCTCCGCGTGGGCCGCGGTGAAAAGCGCCTCGAAGACTTCGTGCAGCGCGACTTGCTCGACGCGCGCGGGCAGCGTTTCAAATTGCAAATCCGTGGCTTCCGAAACATTGCCCGCGACGTCGCACGAGGTGACGCGGCAACGATATTTTTTATAAGGCCGCAGATTGCGCAACTCGAGGCGGTGCAGCAAGGCAAAGTCCGTCGTATCCGCGGCGAGTCGTTCGGAGCTCAGCTCATCGCTAAACTGCGCGATTGCCGTCGCCGGCTCATTCGTTTTCCACGTGAGAGTCGCGCTCGTTGGTGTGATATTCTGTACGGCGACTTCGCTGAGTACGGGTGCAGTCGCGTCTTTCTCGCGCAATACGACGAGCAATTCCGGCTGATGATTCGTGGACTCACGCGAGTCGAACGAAACCGTCTCGCCGGTTCCGAGCAGAGCAAAATCATACACGCTGTTGCCAATCACAGTCTCACGCAGCGGAATGCCTTGCCACGCCTCCGCAAACACGGCATCTATGTAGCCGAGATCGGTTTCCATCACTTCCGGCTTCGTCAGCCACGTGACGGCGTTCTCTTCCCAATCCATCTGCAATGCGCGCAGTTTGCCGCCGCCTTTGCCGGATTGCCGCCCGTGCAAACGCAGCGCAGCTTGTGCAACCTCATCATTCAGCCCGGCAACGTTGAAACGCAAATAACACTCTCGGCCATCGCTCGCGAGCAGGTTCATCCAACCGAAATTCGCGTGGCTGCGAGTTTCGCCATAGATATTATTTTTTTCAACGAACGTGTCCGCGTGGGGTTGAAAAAGATACAGGCCGCTTTTCATGGTTGTAAAAGTGGCGCCCGGGGTGCGCGTGCGATTGCCGGCTTGATCCATTGCGATAATGCGATAGTAATGCGTTTGATTCACGGCGAGATTGGGCAACTTCGTCTCAAAGTCTTGTGCGGGCGGCCCGAGCACCGCGGTTTGCTGACCATAAGCGGAAGTGAGGCCGTATTCGACAATACAGACGGCCGGCTCGTTCGTGGTCCAACTCAAACGCGCGGCATTCGCATACACACTTACGAGCGCGACATTCGCCACGACCGGCGGCGTGTCGTCGTTCGCCGGCACATTCGCCTTCACGATGAGATTGGAAAAGATCGGCCCGACGAAGCCTGGATATTGATTGCCCTTGAAATTGGT
>JABWAN010000228.1 GCA_013361015.1 Candidatus Zhuqueibacterota bacterium
AGCCAAGGAACCAAAAAAGAGATTGAGCCAAAGAGCCAGAGAATAACCAGCATCAAACAACCAGCAACCAGCAACCAGCAACCAGCAACCAGCAACCAGCAACCAGCAACCAGAAACCAGCAACCAGAAATGAACGACTATCGCATCTTAATTGTTGATGATGAACCGCGCCAGTGCGTGGTAATCAAAGCGGCATTGGAGCCGGAGGGGTATGCCGTGGGCACGGCGAATAGTGGGACTGCGGCAATCAATGCGCTGAGCACACACGCGTATGATCTCGTTTTGACCGATCTCAAAATGGCAGGCGCGGATGGTTTGCAAGTGCTCGAGTTTGCGAAGCAGCATCATCCCCGCTGCGCCGTCATTTTGATGACCGCGTTCGCGACGGCGCAAACCGCGGTGGAGGCGATGAAACGGGGCGCGTATGATTACATCATCAAACCGTTCGAGTTGGATGAGCTAAAAGTCAAAATCCGCCATCTCGTCGAACGCAAAAATTTGGTTGTGGAAAAAGAATCGCTCGCGCAAGAGAATAAATCTTTGCGGCAGGAATTGAAGCAGCGCTATTCCATCGAGAACATGGTGGGGCAAGGCGGAGCGATGCAGGAAGTTTACAAGCTCGTTCATAAAGTTGCGCCGAGCGACGCGACCGTGCTCATTCGCGGCGAAAGCGGAACCGGCAAAGAGCTGGTGGCGCAAGCGATTCATTACCTCAGTCCGCGCGCGGACAAGCCGTTCGTGGCGATCAATTGCGCCGCGCTGCCCGAAACGCTTTTGGAGAGCGAGCTGTTCGGTTATGAAAAAGGCGCATTCACCGGCGCGGACAAACGTAAGCCGGGCCTGTTCGAGACCGCGGGCGAGGGCACGATCTTCCTTGACGAGATTGGCGAAATCTCTCCGGCCATTCAGGTAAAATTGCTGCGCGCGTTGCAACAGCGGCAGATCATTCATCTCGGCGGCATCGAATCAATTGCAATTCGCAGCCGCACGATTGCGGCCACGAATCGCGATCTCGAAGCGGGTCTCAAAGAAGGCCGGATTCGCGAGGACTTTTATTATCGCATCAATGTGTTTCCGATTACACTCCCATCACTACGCCGGCGCAAAGAAGACTTGCCGGAGCTCATCTTGCACTTTCTCAAACGCGCGGGCAGGGATCAAAATGCGATCACGCCGGAAGCGATCGAGAAACTGCAGCAATATCCCTGGCCGGGCAACGTGCGCGAATTGGAAAACGTGATCGAGCGCTCTTTGATCATGGCCGGCGAGCAACCCATCACGCCCATGGATTTGCCGTTGCACATTCAAGGCCTGCAAAGACTGCCGACACAATTCGACATCCCCGAAGAGGGCATCAATCTCGAAGACATGGAAAAGCGTTTGATCCATCGCGCGATTGAGAGAGCCGGCGGCAACAAAAGCCGCGCGGCGAAGCTGTTGGGCATCACGCGAAGAAAGTTGTATTCGATGTTGGAAAGGTTGGGATGAAGCGAGAGTTGGGAGAGAGTTTTTAAGGAAAAGCCGTGGTGTCGTTTGAAAAAGAGCTTTGCATCTCAAGAACTTGTTGTTAAATTCCTAACGGATGATTATGGTTCATCAACTCACGGATAAATATCTCAAAGACTTGGTCCGGCAGCATCTAGAAGAATTCATTGCTTTGATTCATTCGGGCAGCAAGTATGAGATCGTTTCAACGACTTTGGACAAGGAGCTTATCGTGCGCCGGCGGGAAAGTGATTTTGCCGCCAAAGTGCGCGTGGGCAGAAGAATCTTTCTCTTTCATTTCGAGTTCCTCAGTCAATATCGCCGCCGGAGTGTGCGCGAGGCCTATGGCTATGGCGGAGCGTTGACCTTAAAATATAAGTGCGACGTTGCAACGGTGTTGTTCGTGCTCAAGCCGCCCTCGCGAAAGCCGGAGGCCTTGGGAGCTTATGAAGTTGCGCCATTCGACTTTCCTTTGAACCGGCACAATCTTGCAGTGGTCAAGCTCTGGGAGTTGCGCGAGGCCATCCTTGCCGGAGAGAAGGAGTATATCGGGCTGGTGCCGCTGCTGCCGGAAATCTCTCCGACCGTTGACCGGAAGCTCCTGCTGCGGCAGCGCGAGTTGATCGATCAAGTGAAAGATCCGGCTCGGCGCGCCGAATTGAAGTTTTACACAGTCGCCTTTGCGCAAAAATATTTCAGCACAAAGTTTCTCATGAACTTTTTCGAGGGCACAAAAATGATAGAACACTGGGAACAAGTGCCAATCTTTGGCGACCGCATCAAACAAAGGGTTCGAGAAGGCCGAGAAGAAGGCCGAGAAGAAGGCCGAGAAGAAGGCCGAGAAGAAGGAATCGCTCTGGTGCGCGAAAATATTTCCGAGGTTTTGCGCGTGCGCTTTGGCATGGTCAACGGCACGATTGCCCGCGCCATTCAAGCGATCGACGAGCCGAAGAAACTCCGGACCATTTTTCAGCGCGTGCTCACCGCGGATTCTCCTGAGGCTGTTAAAAAAATGCTGGCTGCGGAGAAGCTTTCACCGAAGAGAAGCGCGCGTGTTCGCGCAAAGCGTTAAGCTTGGCCGCAAAGATTTCGACGCAAAGCGTATTTCATAATGCTAACGGGCATCGTCGAAATAATGCCCTGCATTCGTGCCATCCTTGGTTTTGTTTTCTCTCGGGAAACAGGTGAGCGTTGTCGCACAAACCTGTGAAAGTTTCCATGCTCGGCCAAATCCTCTCCCACTACAAAATTCTCTCCAAGCTCGGTGAAGGCGGCATGGGCGTGGTCTATAAAGCCGAAGACCTGCGCCTCGGCCGAAACGTGGTGCTCAAATTTCTCGCCCCTCATCTCACCCGCGACGCGCAAGCGCTCGAGCGCTTTAGCAATGAAGCCAAAACCGCCTCGAGCCTCGATCATCCCAATATCTGCACGATCTACGAAATCGGCGAGACCGAAGACGAGCGCATGTTCATTGCCATGGCGTATTATGAAGGGGAGACGCTAGCGCAGCAAGCGGCAAGGGGCAATTTGCAAGTGGAGCGAGCAGTTGAAATAGCGACGCAGATTGCCAACGGCCTCGCTTGTGCGCATGAGGCGGGCATCACCCATCGCGACGTCAAACCCGCGAATGTCATCATCACCAAACGCGGGGAGGTGAAGCTGCTCGATTTCGGTTTGGCCAAGCTCGCCGGGCAGCAGCATCTCACCAAAACCGGCGCGACGCTAGGCACGGTGGCATACATGTCGCCCGAACAAGCGCAGGGTTTGCCGGTGGATCAGCGCACGGACATTTGGTCGCTCGGCGTGGTGTTCTATGAAATGCTCGCAGGGAAATTGCCGTTCGAGGGCGAATATGATCAGGCGATTTTGTATGCCGTGGTGAATGTCGATCACACGCCTATTGCCAAACTGCGGCCCGATCTGCCTTCGAACCTCGCGCAGGTGATCGACAAAGCGCTCGCGAAGAGGCCGGCCGAGCGTTATCAGCGTGTTGAAGATTTGCTCGTTGATTTGAAAACGCCTTCTGCGCCGCACGCACGAACGCAAGCCCTTTCCAAGCTTTCAAACCTACGCAAAGTTTTTTCTCCCAAACGCTTCGCGTGGTTAAGCGGCATACTCGGATTGCTCGCAGTCATGTTCTTCGGTGCCAAGTATTTGCTGACGCCGAAAGAGCCGCGCTTCGATTCGATTGCCGTGTTGCCTTTGCAAAATCTCTCCGGCGATCCCGAGCAGGAATATTTTGCCGACGGTATGACCGAGGCATTGATTGCGAATTTGGCAAAGATCAAATCGTTGCGGGTGATCTCGCGCACTTCGGTGATGCAATTCAAAAACACACGCGAGCCTTTGCCGGAGATTGCTAAAAAGCTCAATGTCGATGCCGTGGTTGAGGGTTCGGTCACGCTTGCAGATGGCCGCGTGCGCGTGACGGCGCAGCTGATCGATGCAGCGCAAGACCGCCATTTATGGGCGGAGAACTACGACCGCAACCTGCGCGACGTGTTGGCGTTGCAGAGCGAGGTGACGGATGCGATTGTCAACGAGCTACGCGTGCAGTTGACGACGCAAGAGCAGCAGCGCGTAACCAATGTGCGGCCCGTTGATCCGGAAGCGTATCAACATTACCTGAAAGGCCGGGAATATTTCAACAATTATGCCTTTGATAAAGGAATAGAAAGTTTTCAGCAAGCAATTAACGTGGATCCAGCCTTCGCATCCGCTTATGCCAGCCTAGCTATGTGTTATGTTTGGACAAGAGTGGCAGGTCCTGGTGGTGGCGCGCCACCCAAAGAGGTTTTTCCTAGAGCCAGAGCCGCAGCTATGAAGGCTCTAGCGTTGGATGAGAATCTTGGGGAAGCCCAAGCGGCGCTTGCAATGGTCAAGTTTTATTATGACTGGGAGTGGAACAGTCCTGAGCAATATTTCAAAAATGCAGTTGGCCTCGAACCACAAAATACGATCATACTACTCAGTTATACGAGCTACTTGACATTGGCTGGACGATTCGATGAAGGCATCGCCATACTTAAGAAAGCAATCGCGCTTGATCCACTGTCACCTGTGTTTAGCACTATTATCGGAAGAACCTATGGTTTAGCGCGGCGCTACGACGAGAGCATCGTCAGTTTACGACCGTTGCTTGAGGTTTATCCGAACCATTTTGCCGTAATCTACCAGATGGGTTGGAATTATCTTTTCAAAGGGATGTATCAAGAGGCTCTTGCATACGCAGACGAGGGGCCGACATTCCACCATCGGATTTATATCTATGCCGTCGCCGGAAAACGAGATAAGGCCTTGAAGCTTCTTGACGAGCTGCTTGAGTTTTCAAGACGACAATATCATGATGCCTTCTGGACAGCAGTTGCTTATGTGGGGTTGGGTGATCACGAAATGGCTTTCGAATGGTTGAATAAAGCTTATGAAGAACGTTCCGTGAGTTTAGTTTTTCTCAAAACTGAGCCTGCTCTCGATCCGCTGCGCTCCGACCCGCGATTTGTAGAGTTGTGTCGGAAGACGGGGTTGGAAGAATGACAAATCGGAGTGATCAGAGAAACTTCGAGTAAACCCTACATCCAACCTTGCATGCCAGCAATCCAACTTAAGCTCACGGCTTTCAAAACTTTAGAAACTTCCACATGTCCCATTCCAACTTTTTTGAAGCATAAAATCCTATAAAACAATATCACTCTTCAGGCTTCCAGTTATTGGGAAGCGCCCTCTCCTTTTTGCAATGAAGCAGAGATATATTCCTTACTGCAATGCTCTCATAAAATCAATGTGCTACGACAGCCTGGGTTGCCTGGCCGCCGACCAGGGGAACCTGCCAGAAGCCCTCACCCTATACCACCGCGCCCTGGCCGTGCGCGAAGAAATTGGCGAAAAATTAGGCATCATCGGCACATTGTTCCATCTAGGCACCACACACCTGGAACTCGGCCAACTAGACGAAGCCACCACCCACCTGGAACGTGCCACCCAGCTATGCCAGGCACACCAAATCGGTTCCGCCCAAATGATGGGTGTGGTGTACCTCTCCCTGGTGCAACTGGCACGATCCCCCCAACAAACAGCAGATATTTTGCAACAACTCAACTGGGCATGGGAAATGTTACAGACCAATGAACTAGAAGCAGAGCATGTGCCACCCCTATACTTCGACCTGTACAAAGCCTTTTTGCAATTAAACGACCCCAAAGCAAGGGCTGCCCTGCAAAAAGCCCACGACGCACTCACCACCCAAGCCGCAAAAATTCAGGACACAACAATGAAAGAACGGTTTTTACAAGTACCATTGCACAAACGAATCGTGGATCGCAGCCGTCCAAAACAAACCCATCGCCTGGTATTCCTTGAAGCAGGACGCCGAAGGACTCTGGCTGGATAATCTTTGGGTTTTGCCCGTTTGTATGGGAAAAGGAATAGGAGGGAAATTGTTTTCCCATGCGTTGGAAAGAAGTTGTATGCGCGGCGCATCTGTATTGAATATCGAAGCCGACCCCAACGCAGAAAATTTTTATATCCGCATGGGCGCGCGGCGGATTGGCAAACACGCCAGCGAAGTGGACGGTCAACCGCGGTTATTACCGGTATTGGAAATGACACTATGAAAAATATTGGACCAAAAAGCAGCGAATGGCTCGCCTCGATCGGCATTCATTCCCTTGAGGATGTTGCCCGTCTTGGCGTGGTCGAGACATATAAAATGGTAAAAGCAGCCTACCCAGAAAGAGTATCCCTGAACATGCTCTACGGTCTGCAAGCTGCCCTGCTGGATATCCCGTTCCAGGAATTGCCTCAGGACATCCGTGATCAACTCAGGCGTGAGGCTGAGGCTTCATGACCACCTATTGTGATTATTGCAACACCCATCCCGAAGATACCTTCAATGGGAATTATCACGATACCCAGTACGGTTATCCGCTGAAAAGCGACGACGAGCTCTTCGAGCGGCTCATCCTCGAGATTAACCAGTCGGGATTGTCGTGGATCACCATCTTGAAGAAAGCTGATAATTTCCGCAAGGCATATCACGGTTTCAAAATCGCAAAAGTGGCGAAGTACGGGACGAAGGACCGGTTGCGCCTGCTCAAGGATGCGGGCATCATCCGCAATCGGTTAAAGGTCGATGCCGCCGTCGAGAACGCGCGGAGGATCCTCGTGTTGCAAAAGGAATACGGCTCTTTTAAAAAATGGCTTGATATGCACCATCCGCTCTCGAGGGAAGAATGGACCAGGCTGTTCAAAAAGACCTTTGTCTTCACCGGCGGCGAGATCGTGAACGAATTCCTAATGTCCACGGGTTACCTGCCCGGCGCGCACCAAAAGGATTGTCCCATCTTCAAAAAGGTCGCCGCAAAGAAACCGGCATGGATGAGGGCGTGAATTGCTCGCCGGCGGCAGCTTCTAAAAGTAGTCGTCACCTTGTATACTACAAGGAATGACGCCGACTTTTGCCATTGCAGGCAGGTTGACCCGCGAATACCTCCTGCCCCCAAACGGTTCCCCACGGCTCGATGCTCCCGGCGGGGATTTGTTGTATGCGGCGGGCGGACTCGCGGTTTGGGATACCTCCATTGGTTTGATCTCGAAAATATCCCCCGCCTATCCGCGTCAATGGCTGTACGACTTAAAATCCCGCGGAATGGATACAGGTGGGATTTATGCTGACGAGGATCTGGAAAACGCCGACCTGCGCGACTTTATCGCTTATACAGGAACGAACGAGCGAAGTCGTTCCGACATGATTTCACATTTTGCCCGGCGCGAAATGACGTTTCCAAAATCTTTGCTTGGTTACCAGCCGCCGGAAGAATTGCCGAATCCTTTACGTGACACCGATCCCCTCTCGCCGGAATCCCTGCGTGTGCCGAAGGAATACCGCGACATTCGTCACGTGCATCTTTGCCCCTTCGATTTCACCAGCCAAAGTCAAATGGTCAATTTATTCAAGGGCGGCTCTGCGCAGTTCATATGCCTTGATCCCGATCCCTCGTACATGAAACCCGCCCTCTGGCGCGACCTTCGGGTGGTCCTGCTTGGTGTGAGTGCCTTCCTGCCATCGGAGGAGGAAATGCGCGCCTTGTTCTGGGGTGAAAGCAATGACTTATGGGAAATGGCACAGAAGATCAGTGTATTC
>JABWAN010000229.1 GCA_013361015.1 Candidatus Zhuqueibacterota bacterium
AGCCATGGTTTATTTGGCGATGGTTCACATCATGACACGTCGCCTTGCTAAAATTCCAGCGTCAAAAATGGCGACTTGACTTTTCAAATGCCCTCTTAGTGCATGATGGAGAACGTAGAGCGGTCACTTCTAAATGGCTCTGCGGTTTATCGCAAAACGCAACGCAGCTTTTTTTATGTTCTGTCGCTGCTTCACCTAGGTGCGTTCTCTGCTTGTTTACCTAGGTGGTCTCTTCGAACGAGGTGACTTAAAGCCGAGAGCATGAGCGTCACGGTAAGGCGGGCCTTTGCTTTTTGAAATCTGCGAAGCGCTTTAAGTCAGCCAGGTCAACCAGCCACCTCGGTAAACAAGCGGAGATGGCTCTCAAGAACGCGCAGCGACAAAGCAAAAAGAACGCAGTGCTGCATTAGCCTGAAAGCTGGGCGGCAGTACCACGCGTAACGAAGACATCACTGTGCTTCTGCTTCGGCTTCTATAATTTGCTGCTTCTATGTTTCCGCGAACAACTTCGCAACGCCCCTCAGCTTCCAACCGAAATGAGTCCAATCACCAGCATGGTGCCCAACATTGCGGCAATCGAGCCGAAGAATGCGCCGCTAAACGCCGCGGAGCTCGGAGGCACGCGCGTGTTGTTTTTCTGCTCCGCCTGCTTTTGGGCTTGCACGAGTTGTTCGCAGGCTTTTGCCATTTGCTCGCTTTGACGTCCATACTCGGAAGCGGGATGTTCTTTGGCAAAATGCCGGAAGTAATACGCTGCGTCGCCGAAGCGGCCCTGACCAACAAGAGCCACGGCCATTTCATAATGCCGTTGGGCGACTGCAGACAGCTCGCTTTGAGAGGGTGAGATCTCATTCCGTTGCGGTTCGTTGATTTGTGCGAGCGAATCAAGCGGAAGGGCAGTGCGCTCGGGCAAGCGTGAGCCGCATGCATTGCAAAACTTGCTCGCCGCGAGATTGACCGCACTGCAATAGGGGCAGAAGAGCTTTTGTGCCGGCAAATCCGCTTGCGCTCGCGCGCTTTGCATGAACACGCAGAGCACGAAAACCGCGGATACAAAATATTTGATGGGCTTCATGATGGCCATTCTCCATTTAAAACGTGTCACTCCGGTTTGCCGGTGTTGCGCAGCCTTCCCAACGGCAGCAGCATGTTGATGTTGGCTTGAATGTTCGCATCGGCAATTCCGTCGAAATCGCTGCGATAACGCACGCCGGTATCTGCCGCCAGCCAGTTGGTGAAATAAAACCGCACGCCGATCACACCCGCCCAAATGCTTTTGATATCGTCACGATCGTGACTTTCACCTGCCACAAAATCATAAGAAGGCAAGCCTTCAATCTCGAACATCACTTGCGCCTTGGGATTCGCCTGAATCGACACGCCGGCGAATGGCGCCCACAGATTGCTTTGCATCTCACCGGAATTGCCATTCTTAAAATTCCAGCCTTGCGGATTGCGCACGCGCACGTCCGTCAAGCCCAAGCCCACGTGCCCGCTCACGGTATTGATCTTTTTTGAAGCCACAATATAAAGCTTGGTCAAACGCGTTTCGAACGAGACCGTATAGTCGTCGCCTTGCAAATATTGCCAGCTCGTGGTTCCGCGCAATGAAACCGCCACTGCGGGAAGATTATTGTGTTCGCGCAGCACGAGCATTTTGAACGCGGAGGTCGGAACCGTGGACGAACCGTGCTGCAAAGAATTGATCACTGCTTGGGTGGCAAACTCCACTTCTGCAATATCACCCAATCCCAAACCCGCGCGCCCGAGAAAATTGCGTTCCTTCTCAATGCCAAACGCGCCGCCACCGGTGAAATAGAGATCGAGCGAGCCCAGCACGCCGGCGGTGGGAACATTGAAGAGTCGCGGCAACACCGCAGGTTCACTGAGTAGCGTATTGTACCACCGTTGCGCGCTCGCCTTGCTCCGCGATTGCGGCTTGGCGCTGGCACCGTTTGACGGCGCAGTCGCGCGTGCGGAAGTTGCTGCCAAGATGGAACCGTTGTTCTTCTGCGTAACGGAGTCACGTTTTGCAACCTGCGCCCGCACTTCCTGTGAAGCAGAAGCGCGGCTGCGTTGTTCCGCTTCGCGAAGTCGCGCGAGAGAATCTTCCTGCGCTTTGTGTTGCGCCAATACCGCGGCTTCACGTTCGCGCTGCAGTTCGTCAAGCTTTGCAGTTTTTGCGGCGGAGAGATTGGTGCCGCAACTCACGCAGAATTTGTAGCTCCATTCGTTCACATGCTTGCACTTGAGGCAGTCGAGGGATTGTGGCGTGAGCACCTGCGACGAGGCGGACAACGCAAGCAATAGCAGAGCGCATATCACGAACACGGCGAAGAGGGCGGCTTTGAACAATTTGCTGGTCATGGCTTTTTGCTCCAGTATAGGTCTTCATGGGAGATTGATTTGTTCACACAGCGCTTGCAATTTCTGTTAACGCAATGGCCGTGCCTGGAGATGCCATGCGCGATCCCAGGGAAGACGGATTTGAAACCTTTTGATTTAGCGCATGCAGTATAGCGAGGGAAACATGAGAGGTTTGTGAAGTTCATGCGCAAAGACTCGGCATGGTCTTCACAATGAATTGCAAAGCCTGCGTTTTGTGGAGAATGACGTTTTCACATGGGCTGCATTTTTATGTGCATCCGATGCCTCGAGTGCTTGAAGAGATTTGAGAGAGAAAAGCCCTCATAACCAAAATTGCCCTTGCTTTTTCTCTGTCGCATCTTATCTTGTGGCCGTTCGTTCAGACCGCCGCAACTCTTCCCAATTCATTTCACGCTTGGGCAATTCACCTCAATCAGCGTTCGGAAAGCCAAAATGAAGACGCAACCCCGCCTTATGCTTATGGGAGTATCGGCCGCAATGCTTTGCGCATTTGTATGCGTCATGCACGAGGCACAAGCCGCGCAGCCG
The DNA here is from genome assembly GCA_013361015.1 of Candidatus Zhuqueibacterota bacterium. Taxonomy (GTDB): domain Bacteria; phylum Zhuqueibacterota; class Zhuqueibacteria; order Zhuqueibacterales; family Zhuqueibacteraceae; genus JABWAN01. The sequence continues at coordinate 2,917 of JABWAN010000229.1, forward strand.
CGTGCGCATTCAGCACGACTCGAGGAGAACTCCTCGGCGCGTTCGCGCTTGGTCGTGCAGATTAACAACGTGGCGGATGAAAACAGCAGCCGCCGGAATCGTGTCGAATTATTTGTAAATGGAAAGAAGATTGAGCCGAGCAACATGGGCGCGCGCGTGCGGCGCGATCATGTTTATGAGTTTACGCTGCCGAGCGGTGTTCATAAAATACACGCGGTGTATCACGCGCAATCGTTTTGGAAAGAGATGGAATATAAAATCACGACGCACGATGGCTCCGTGCGGCTCTATCCTGACTACACCACGTTTTTATCCATCGCGCTTGAAAAAAAATCCGACGGCACTCTCGTGCGCAACAAGAACCTTTTCACAGAAACTCCACGGCTGACGAATCCGCCCGCGGCCACGCCGGAAATTACGCAGGGGCAGCTCTCCCCGGCCAAGATCGTCGAACCTGCGCGCGCGATTTCGACACAAACCCTCGCCGGCAAAGAGGAGTCTGAAAAACTCGATTCCGCTACGGAAGCCCGACCGATCATGATCGCGCCCATTGCGCCACACGTTCGCGCTTCTGCGCAAGCCGACGAACCGAAGGAAGAGTTGGAGCCGGCGCGCAATGTAGTTGTGCCTGAAAATTCCGAGAGCGCGATACCGGTCGTCAATTTAGATCGCAACGCCGTTCCGAGTGAGCCGGTCAAAACGAGCGTCGTTGCTGCCGGTGTTGCGTCGGCGCCGATTGTGATTACGCAAGTGGAAAGTGCCGCCCGCATTGCAGGTAAAATCGCGCTGCAAATCAACACTACTCCGGCAAATGCCGATGTGATTGTCGATGATCGCTTTGTTGGCCAGTCTCCGCTGATTGCGCATGTGGAGCGCGACCGCAGTCACGTGATTCAGATCTCAAAGAAGGGCTATGCGGAAAAGATCAAATTGCTCGACCGCAGCGAACTCAGCAATCAACAAACGTATTTTTTGATTGAGAAACTGGAAAAACTGGAGGAATGATTCACAAACCTTCGTGGTCATACAGCGCGGCGAGCACGACTTTTCCGACTTTCTCCAAGCTCGCCGGGCTGCATTTGTCGGGGGTGTCTTGTGTCGTGTGCCAATGAGGATAATCGAAGTCGATGAGATCGATGGTGGGAATGCCGGCTTCGATGAAAGCTACGTGGTCGTCGAAAACTTCATGGCGAGGGCTCGCGATAAATTCACGAATGCCGAGCCGCGCTGCCAGTTTCCAAACCCGCTCTACCACACCGCCGGCGAAACGCACGGAATTGCCTTCCTGATAAATCTGCAAATCTTTATCGCCAACCATGTCCAGCACGATGCCGAATAATGGATTGTAGTTCGACGCTTTGTTGCGCGCGTAATGTTGTGACCCGAGGGCATAGGTACGCGACTCGCCGGGTGTGCCGAGATCTTCGCCGTCAAAGAGAAATATGTCCACACCCACCGGCGGCGGAGACGATTTGATCACGCGCGCAATCTCCAAAAGAATGGCCACACCGGAAGCGCCGTCATTCGCGCCGAGCACCGGCGTTTTGTGTTGGAGAGAGTCAGAATCTTGATCGGCCCACGGACGGCTGTCCCAATGCGCGCCGAGCAAAACGCGTCGTTTGGCATTTACATTGAAACTGGCAATAATATTGGTGAGCTTGACTTCGTTCGGCAAACCCGGCGCAGAATGTGTGAAACTCTGCGCGACAACGTTGTCGGCATATTTTCGCAGCTCGGCCGCGAGAAAAGCGCGACAACTGTCATGCGCACTCGTTCCGGGCACGCGCGGTCCGAAGTCGCACTGCTTCTGCAACAAGGCAAAAGCACTTTCCGCGGAGAAGGGCGGAAGTACCAATGGCTTTTCTTCTTTTTGCTTGAAAAAGAAAACGGCTGCTGCAACTATTATGGCCACAACGAGACCGCCGAACCAAACTAGACGTCGGTTGTGTGAAGGAATAGGCGGCGCCGGCTGCGGGTGACGCGCAACTTGACGCTTCTTGTGTTTGGATTTGGTGGGCATGCTTTGAGGTTGCTAATTTGGCTAAATTTTGTAGTCGTGCTTCTGCACTACTGCCCGCGAATGGAGATGTTCACATCAATGCCGAACTCCACGATTTTCGTATTGCCGCTCAGCTTGCTTTGCGTGTTGCCGATGGTGAAATGCGAGCCGCCGCGCACGCGTGTGCTGAACGAATAATTCATGCGCGGGCTGAACTCCCAGCGTTTCGTAGAATTATTCGGAACGATTTCTCCATCCTGGCCATATTGGGAGCTTTGCTCCGTATTGTTATAGGTAAAGTTCACGCTCAGGTCGATGGAGTTTTTCAGCTCCTTGTTCTTCAAAAACGGCAACGGCACGCGAAAGCCGGAGCGTTTCGAATAAGTATGCGTGATCGAAATGTCCGTGCTCTTCGTGAAGGAGGCGCTTTGAAACGCCAGGTCGCGATACTCGTCGTCCGACAAAACCACTCCGGGTGGTAAACCGTTCGGATTGTAGAGCGGTTTGTAGCCGCTGGTTTTGTTGTATTGAAAACTGGAGACCATGCCGTTCTTCCAATTTACGTTCAGCTTGAGCAAGGGCCGGAAGCTGATGGTAAAGTCCTCGCCGGTCACCCCCGCGCTGGAGTCCTTCCAGACTATGGATTTTTTGCCGGTAAAGTTGGTGCTCGCGCTCACGGAGCTGGCGAATCTCTTGAAGAGCGCAAACTTTTCTAGCCCGTTCAATGTCAACGTCCATTCCGGAAACGGCAGACCGCCACCGCTGGCATCGCCGATTTGAAACCAAGAAAGGGAAGAGTTGCCGGTTTTGGTCGTATTTTCGGTCTCCTGTTCATCGTAACTGAATTTGAGGCCGAGGTTGATATTGCGCGTTATGTCAAAACCCGTGGAGACGTCATAGGTTTTGCCCTTGCTAATGTTGCGCAACGCGCCGGTGTAATTGGCTGCCGTGCCCGGCCCGGGATCGTCGGCAAAGCCGAATTGATACGCATAGCTAATCGGCTCATCTAAAAGCGCATTGTGCGAGAGGTTGTTGCGCTCGCTGTAGTTGAGCTGCACGTCTTTGATCTTCGCCAATGTGTTGACGAGCGCCATGATCGGATTGAAACCGATGCCGCCCGAGCCTTCACGCTTGGGTTGCTCTTTCTCTTTACCCGGTTCCTCCTTTTTGCCCTTATCTTTGTCGGTTGGCTCGCCCTCGGCTTTCTCCTCTGGCTTTGCCTCTGGCTTTGTTCCTGGAGGCGGGCGGCGTTGCGGTTGGTCTTCCTCGATTTCCTTTTTGCCTTCCTCCGGCTCAGTTCTCTGGCCAGGCGTCGGCCTGCCCGGCGCCGGGCGTTGTGAACCGGGAGGTGGGGTCGAGGCTTTTTTGCGCTGCAAGGACTGGAAGAAAGAAGCGAGCCGAATGGAAGCCGTGGCAGAAATGTTTTTGCTCACGCCGGCGCTGCGGCCAACGTCGGCTTGCTGAATGTTGTTGGAGAAACGAAAGGTGCTGCTATAGCTGAAGTTGTTGTTCATCCAACTCACCAAGTTGGGATTGTAGCGCGCATTGAAGGATTGGCCGCTGTTGAGCAGGTCGCTTTGGCGGCTGAAGAAGCGGCCTAGCCCCTCGGTGAAGCCCATCCCGGACAGTGAGTCTGCGCCGAAACGTGCCGTGTCCGGACGGACGCGCTCGGCGTAGTTGCGCGCTAAATCAAGCGAGAGATTTTCGAAAACCTTGTGCGAGAAGCCAAAATTGTACGTCACATTATAATCGTCGCTTCGGCGGCGCGGCGCCAAACGTTCGCGATCGCCAAAGGCGGAGACCGTGCGCGTTTGGTTCACTTGATTGTTGCTCGCGGCCTGCATGCGCGCATCGACCTTTTGCGGCGAGTAATACAGCTTGGTCTCACTCAATTTGCCGAATAGCGGCGCTTTGCCGATCCACGCAAAAGGCTTGACGAAGTTGTCGCGCCCGAAATTTAGGTTGTAATCGATGCTGCCGTTGTAGGAGGTCCGGTTCGAGCGCTTCGTGGTGCTGTTGGAAGAATTGCTGCGCGTAAAGCTAAAGCTCGTGCGCAAATTGTCCAGCGTGTTCTTCACCAAGAAATTTTGTGATTTGGCGCGCCGCGAGAGCGAAACGTTGAAGCCGCTCTGCGTGGATACGGATTGAATGTGATCGAGCACGGTGTCGCGCCTGCCGGAGGTCAAACGTGCCAGCGTGTTTTCCACCAAAATATCGCTGCCCGGAAAACGCTTCGGCGTGGCTTCGCTGCTTGAATAACTCGCGCTCACCGGAATGCTCAACCCCAAACTTTGCGGCAGAATTTTATCCAAAGTGAAGCTCCCGCCCACGCTCATGCGTTTGGTGTTGTCCCCTGTGCCGAAACGCGTGGAGACGTTGTGAAAATCGGCGTCGAGTTTTTCGATTTCCACGTTGACGTTGGCCAAATCCGCGAGCCGAAGATCGGCGCGGGCGCGCATGGCAATGCCTTTGTCCTTTTGAATTTCAGAGACGCGCAGTTCATCCATCCAAACTTCGCCGGTGAAGGTATCGCTCGGGTTGTTATCCACTCCCAAATTGCGCACGCCTGCGACGAGCAGCCGCACGTTGGTAAAGGAGGGATTGCCGCGCACGCGCAGCTCTTGTTGTGCGCCGTTGTCGCTGGGCAACGGCCGGCGAAAATAACCGCTCACTGGAAAGCCATCTACCACCTGCTCC
>JABWAN010000230.1 GCA_013361015.1 Candidatus Zhuqueibacterota bacterium
GATTCGGTCATGCACGGATCGCAATTTATCCGTTGCGGGCTGCCCAGCGGCCGCACGTGCCCCATCGAACTCTATCTGCCGCAAGTCGTCGAGGTCGTGGAGTCTGTCGATAGTCCCTTGATCACGGATTATATTTCCACGTTGCGCGACAAAGTCTGCGCCTTCTGCGAGAATTCCGAGGGCGATTTTTGCGCGTTGCGTTTGCATGCCGATTGCGCCCTCGATCGTTATTTCATGCTGGTGGCCGAAGCCGTGCAGAGCGTAGATACGCGCTTGAATGCCGTGGGCGCAACGATCGGTATTCCATAACGCGAGCCGCCTGCTTCCGAAATCAGAAACGAGGTGGGCGCCTCACCGTTGTCGACACAATCGCGACGGCATGCTGCAACTTATGCAGCAACATGATTCTCGCCGGGTTTGAGCAACGAGCGGTGGCGCGTTTTGTCTTCCGTCCCACGCGCAACGGCCCGGGCGCGAGAAGAGCTTGTTACCACGAAACCCTCTCGTGCTTCCACCGCGCCGTCTCACGTCAAAGCGTGTTTTAAGTGAAAGTCATACTATGCCAACTCTCTCTCCCGAACAATTGCGCCGCACCGTTGACCCGAAACAACTCGGCATCGCCACGACCGCGGATTTGCAGCCGCTCAATGGTATCATCGGTCAAAAGCGCGCCGTGTCGGCGCTGCAATTCGGCTTGGAAATTCAAGACGGCGGATTCAACATTTACGTTGCCGGGCCTCCGGGCATCGGCAAGATGACCGCGGTGCAATCATTTCTCGAAGACCTCGCACGCAAAAAGCAGACGCCGCGCGATTGGTGCTACGTCAACAATTTCACTGACCCGTATCAGCCGCAAGCATGTTGCCTGCCGTCGGGTCGCGGACGTGAGCTGCAGCAGGACATGAGAAGCCTGCTCGAACACGTGCGGCGCGCGGTGCCCAAAGCTTTTGAAGGCGAAGAATACAACGCCAAACGCGAAGAGATCGCAAAAACCGTGGGCCGGCAACGCGCGCAGGTATTGGAGCACTTCGAAGCGCGCGCACACGATGCCGGTTTTCTTTTGCAAACCGCGCCCTTCGGCATCGTCCTCATTCCCATGACCAAAGGCAAGCCGATCAGCGAAGAGGAGTTTCAAGCCTTGTCGCAGGACAAGCGGGAAGAACTAAAACGCAACCACGAAGGCCTGCAAGAAGAGTTGAAAGCCACTTTGAAACAGGTGCGGTCCTTGGAACGCACGGCGCAGGAGCAACTGCAGGAGCTTGATCGACAAATCGCGCTTTTCGTGGTCGGCGGTTCGATGGAAGATTTGAATGAAAAATTTGCCGATCTGCCGGAGGTGCTTACATATCTGCAGACCGTGCAAAAAGATTTGCTCGAAAACATCGAGATCTTCAAGCCGAGTGAGGCGCAAAAGCCGAGCCCTAGCCCCGAGGCCGCCACCGAATCAAACGTGTGGCTGCGGGAATTGCCCTTTCGCAAGTATCAAGTCAACGTGCTGGTCGACAATAGCAAGCAGGAAGGCGCACCGGTGGTTGTTGAGTTGAATCCGAGCTACAACAATCTCTTTGGCCGCGTGGAAAAAGAAACGCTCTTTGGCGCTTTATACACCGACTTCACGATGATCAAACCCGGTTCGGTGCATCGCGCGAACGGCGGCTATCTCGTGCTGCCCATGGAGGACGTCTTGCGCAATCTTCTCAGTTGGGAGGGTTTGAAGCGCACGCTGCGCACGCATGAAATCGAAATCGAGGAGTTGGGCGAGCGTTTGGGATTTATGGCGATCAAAAGCCTGCGGCCGCAGCCGATTCCACTGCACGTGAAAGTCGTGCTCGTGGGCCGTCCGCTGCTCTATCACCTATTGCACGCCTATGATGAAGACTTTCCCGAGTTGTTCAAAGTGAAAGCCGACTTTGATACGCGCATGGACAACACCGGAGAAAATCTGCAAGCATTCTTGGCGTTCCTCAGTACTTTTTGCCGCAAAGAAAAGATCAAACATTTGGATAGCGGCGCGATCGCCAAGTTGTTGGAGTACAGCGCATGGTTGGCTGAAGATCAGGAAAAGCTCTCCACGCATTTTGGGGCGTTGGCGGACATTATGCGCGAAGCGAATTTTTGGGCGCAGCAAGAGCAAGCCGCTTACATCGGCGCCGCACATGTTCAGAAAGCTCTTGCCGAAAAAATCTATCGCGCCAATCTTGTGGAAGAACGCCTGTTAGAAATGACCGAGCGCGGCGTGCTGCTCATCGCCACCACTGGCGCAAAGGTTGGTCAGGTTAATGGGCTTTCCGTGTTGAGTTTGGGGGATTATCACTTCGGCAAACCCAGCCGCATCACCGCGAGTGTCAACCCCGGGCGTGAAGGCATCGTCGACATCGAGCGCGAAGTCGAGCTGGGCGGCCCCATTCATAGCAAAGGTGTGCTGATATTGAGCGGCTATCTCGCGCAACAATTCGCGCAAGACAAACCCTTGACGCTCTCGGCGCGGCTGGTGTTCGAACAAAGCTATGAAGGCGTCGAAGGCGACAGTGCCTCTTCCGCAGAGCTTTACGCGATGCTCTCAGCGCTGGCCGAGGTTCCGCTCAACCAGGGCATTGCGGTGACCGGTTCGGTCAATCAAAAAGGCGAAGTGCAGGCCATCGGCGGCGTCAATCAAAAGATCGAAGGCTTTTTCGAAGTGTGCCGGGCGCAAGGCTTAACCGGCGAGCAAGGCGTGATCATTCCGCGCAGCAACGTGGCGAATCTCATGCTGCGCGAGGAAGTGGTGCAAGCCGTGGCGGAGAAGAAGTTCACGATTTGGGCGGTGGATTCCGTGAGCGAGGGCATCGCCATTCTCACGGGCATGCCCGGCGGCGAACGCGATGCTGAGGGAAAATTTCCAGAAGCCACGATTTATGCGCGCGTGGAAAAGCGCCTGCGCGAATTCGGCGAGCGTTTGAAAGAATTTGCCGTGACCGGAGCAAAGGCGAAAGATTGAAATCCCATCGCACAACTCCGCCGCTGTCATTCCGGAGGAATCTTTCTCGGCGCTGAGCAAAAAGCTTGCATGAGAGTTGATTCCAGTGCTTAAAAAGATTCTTCCAGAATGACATGGCGAGGGGTTGCGCCAATAGTACGAAGCACAAACATCATCATGTCTTCCAAAATCAGCTACAAACTCATCGCCGCGGTTGGCGGTGTCGCGATCATCATCATCGGCGTCTTTGCCTACCTCCTGCTGCGTGCGCATCAACGGCAGCTCATCGCCGAGCTGGAACGCAGCGCGCATCAACTCAGCGAAACCGTGAAGAGCAGCACGAAATACGACATGCTCCTCAACCAACGCGAGTCGGTGCACCGCATCATCAACACGATCGGCACGCAAGACGGAATTGACAAGGTGCGCATCTTCAACAAAGAAGGCGCGATTATTTTCTCCACGGACTCACTCGACGTCGGCAAAATGGTTGATAAGAAAGCCGAGGCATGTTATGCCTGCCACGCCGCAGATCAAGCATTGGAGCGGCTGCCAATTGCCGAACGCACACGCATCTTTAAAGCCGAAGCGCAACCACAGACGCTGGGCATCATCAACCCGATTTATAACGAGCCAAGCTGCTGGCAAGCCGATTGTCACGCGCACGAGGCGCAGCAAAAAATGCTCGGCGTGCTGGATATTACCATGTCGCTCGCAGAAGTGGAGCGCGGCATGCGGGCGAGCACGATGCGGCTGCTATTGTTCGCCCTCATTGCGATCGCGTCGATCAGCTTGATCATTTATCTATTGGTTGAAATCATCGTGCTGAAGCCATTGAGCCATGTGGTGGCTGCGACGCAGCGCGTAGCCACCGGCGAGTTGAGTTACAGGATTCCCATTAAAAACCGCGACGAGATTGGAGCCTTGGCGCAGTCCTTCAACGAGATGACGCACCAGCTTGCAGAAACGCAGCGCCAATTATATCAATCCGAGAAGCTGGCCTCGGTGGGAAGACTGGCCGCGGGTGTGGCGCATGAGATCAACAATCCGCTCACCGGCGTGTTGACGTACAGCAGCTTTTTGCTCAAGCGCGCGGAAGACAAGCCGGAGATAAAGGATGACCTCGAAGTGATTGTGCGCGAAACCAAGCGCTGCCGCGAAATCGTGAAAGGGTTGTTGGATTTCGCGCGGCAATCGCCCGCGGAGAAGAACCGCGTCACGATCAACGAGGTCATCGATCGCAGCGTGCAGATTCTGGCGAATCAACTTGCCAAGCACAAGGTTCAAATCGAAAAACAGCTCCAGCCGGATTTGCCCATGATCGAGGCCGATGCCAATCAATTGCAGCAAGTGCTGGTGAATTTGATCATGAATGCGAGCGACGCAATCGGCGAAAACGGCGGCACGATTACGGTGGCTAGCGCGCTTGCAACGAATGGTGCACCTTCCGGCAAGGACGCGCGGCAAATCCAATTGCAGGTGCGCGACACCGGTTGTGGCATTCCCGCGGAGAATTTGTCTAAAATCTTCGAGCCGTTTTTCTCAACCAAAGGACAAAAGGGTAACGGCCTCGGGCTGGCGATCGTGTGGGGCATTATCGAAAAACACAATGGCCGCATTGCGGTGCATAGCAAGGTTGGCGAAGGCACGACGTTCACGATACTCCTGCCGGTGAATGGCGAAGCGAAAATCGTAGATTGAGGACAGAAGGTCGTCGATCGTAGCGACGAGGCGGAAAATGTATGAAATAGAAAAAGAGGTTTTGGTTTGCACGCACTGCCATGAAGAAGTGCAGGCTGTCGATGAGTTTTGTCCGCACTGCGGGACGTTGTTCGAGCCGGAGCACGTTTGCGCCGAGCATCACAGCGTGTTAGCCAGCGGCGTCTGCATTATTTGCGCGCAGCCGTGGTGTGATAAATGCGGAAGCTGGGTCCATGACCGTTTTCTGTGCCGACCTCACAACGATTACGAAATCTACGAAGGCATGGCGCGCGTGTATGGCACATTAGACGACACGATGGCGCAGTATGTTCGCGGGCGCTTGGAAGAAGCAGGTTTGCATCCTTTCATTTTTTCCCGCATGCAGCCATTGCACGGATCGCGTATGCTCGCGAACACACTGGTATATCCCATGGGAGACTACGATGGGCATTTAGTTTATGAAATCAAAGTGCTGGTGCCGTGCCAAGAGGCGCTCGAGGCAGAACAACATCTGCGCGAATGGGAGTTTCGAAAATAGACTGTGATGCAAAAAATAAGGAGAAGGTTATGGTTGCAATATTAGTTGTTGCGATGATAGTTGCCTTCATTGTGATCGACATCGTGGTGCGCGTCGTATCGCAGAGGATGAGGGAAGCCAAAGCGCGCAAGGAAAGGCTTGCGGCATTGGATATCGGCCTGAATCTCGATTTCACGCACGAAGCCAAAACGCTCAAGCGCGTGGAGGTGTCTCGTCCGCTCGCGCGGATTTTGGCAGTGGACGACGAGCCGGTGGTTTTGGATAGCTTCCGCAAGATTTTGGTCGTTGCCGGTTATGCCATCGACACCGTGGAAAACGGACGCGAGGCGTTGGGCCTGGTGCAGAAGAACAAGTATGATTTCGTATTCACAGATTTGAAGATGCCGGAGATGGACGGCCTCGACGTGGTGAAAGGCGTCAAGCATTTCAGTCCGGAAACCGATGTCATCGTCATCACCGGCTATGCGACGATTGAATCTGCCGTGAACGCCATGAAGTTCGGCGCCATGGATTACGTGCAAAAACCTTTCACGGAAGACGAGTTGGTCGATTTCACGAAGAAGTGTTTGATTCGCCGGCAGGATCATTTGGAGAAACAACTCAAGCCGACGGTGCGCGTGGCAATGAGCGCCCGTCCGCTCGAGCATGAGTTCGCGGTGCCCGGCGGGGTGTTCATTTCCTCCGGGCATGTGTGGGCGAACGTCACGGTGCCGGGCCTCGTGCGCGTGGGAATGGATGACTTTGCGCGCAAGATGATTGGCCGCATCACGGCGATCGAGTTTCCCGCCAGGGACAGCGTGGTGAAGAAAGGCGAGCGCTTGTTTACGATTCACCAGGGCGAGCGCAGCGCGGTATTCAATGCGCCGCTCACCGGCAAAGTGCACGCCGTGAATACGGACCTGCGTGAGCACCTCGAGTGGCTGGAAAAGCAACCCTACGAGAGAGGTTGGGTGTGCTCACTCAAGCCGGACCAGCTTGCGAATGAATTGGAGAGTTTGAAGATTGGCGATAAAGCCGCGGATTGGTATCAACAGGAAATTGCGCGCTTTCGCAAGCTGCTCGCGCCCACGGAGGGCAATGGTCATCCTGCCGGCTTACCGGAGCAGGCGCAGCTCGTCGAGGGCCAGCTTGAAGAAATGGATGAGCAAACGTGGATCAAATTCTCTGAGGCGTTTTTGACAAAATAGGAAAAGTAAAAATTTCGCGTATAAATTAGCGGCTCTTCGGAAGCGGATTGAACGGATCAAGCAGAGAGAAACGGTGTTATCTGCTTGGTTCGAGAAATCCGCTTTCTATATATTTCTTGTTTGTGGCGCACTCGCGCGGTGTTGCACAGAACTTGAATCATGCCCGACAATTCTCTCCGCTTGCGCTTGATCTCATTGGCGCAAAGCTGAAGTTGCATCTATATGACTTGGGCTTGTAGCTTGGGGATTGATTTTCTGGCGGGCGTTAATAAAGTACGCGGCAAGATCACAGAGAAGAAGCTTGGGCAACATACGACTCTGAGCAAAACGGAACACGCCCATTTCGCAAACTTGTCATTCTCTGGAAGAATCTTTTTATGCGCTGAAGATGCTGCCGAGTGCTCAACAAGATTCCTGCTGAATGACCAATGATCAATCATGGAAGTTTAACCTGTTTGCATAATTGACAGCGAAAGTTTTCGGAATAGACGCTTTGCAGGATCGAACTCGCGCACGGCATATACAAAAAGGCCAACGGCAATAAGCACCGTTGGCCTTTTTGTTAGTCATGACCCCATCCCTATGCACCCTTCAACCCATCAACCAACAACGGAGTCAATCTATTAACCGCGTTGCGCGCATGCCTGCGCCGAGGTGCGCGCGCGGTGCAACCTTTACAACAACGATTTGCCGAAAGTCTTCACCGTCATAACCGGGCACGGCGCGCGGCGCACAACGCGTTCCGCAACGCTGCCCATGAGAAAGTGCTCCAGCCCGGTGAGGCCGTGCGTGGCAATAACGATGAGATCGGTTGCATGCTTTTCCGTGAACTTGACGATTTCGTGCGCGGCTCCGCCTTCGATGACATGCAAATCCGCCGCGACTTTGGCGCCCTCCGTCTTGCGAAAAAACTCTTCCAACTCCTGCTTCGCGCGCGTTGCCACCTCGGGTCGAATGTCGAAATAGGCGAAGCGCTCGGCCATATAGAACGAAGGATAGCGCAAGTCTTCGACGACGTGCAAAAGCTGCAGCCGCGCTCCGTAATTCTCTGCGAGCGCTTTGGCGTGGAGCAACGCTTGCCGCGAATGCTCGGAGAAATCGATCGGCACCAAAATGCGCTCGATGTCTTCCACTGGAATCGGCTCTTTGCGCTCACGAATCGTGAGCACCGGACACATGGCCATGCGCACGATTTCCTCCGCGACGCTGCCGAGAAACAG
>JABWAN010000231.1 GCA_013361015.1 Candidatus Zhuqueibacterota bacterium
ACACTTTCGGCAGCGTGACGCCCACCTGGCTTTGGTATTTGCCTTTGCGGTCAGCGTATGAAATCTCGCATTCTTCCGCGCTTTCGAAGAAGAGAATTTGCGCAATGCCTTCATTGGCATAAATCTTCGCGGGCAAGGGCGTGGTATTGGAAATCTCAATCGTAATATGTCCCTCCCATTCCGGCTCTAAAGGCGTAACGTTTACGATGATGCCGCAGCGCGCATACGTGCTTTTCCCGAGGCACGTACAGAGCACATTGCGCGGGATGCGGAAGTATTCGACGGTGCGGCCCAGCGCAAAACTGTTCGGCGGAATGACGCACACTTCGCCGCGAAAATCCACAAACGATTGAGGATCGAAGCGCTTGGGATCGACCACGGCGCCGAAAACGTTTGTGAAAATTTTGAATTCGTCGGCGATGCGCACGTCGTAACCATAAGAGGACAGGCCATACGAAATCACGTTTTGCCGCGCCTGACGATCCATAAATGGCTCGATCATTTTGCTTTCGAGCGACATTTTCCGGATCCAAAGATCGGGCTTGATACTCATGTATGCTCCGACTAAATTTCGATTCACACCAAAACCATATCATCGCGTAAAAACTTTCCGCAATGCTGGGCACTTTCATAAAACCGACCTGGCCCCGAACATTGAAAAGCGCTTTACAAGAGGACTCAAAAGAAAACGTACCTAAAGACCGTTTAAGGCTCCGTCGCCACTTCTCCTAGTGCCTTCTTCATTTTTTCCGGTAGCGCAAGGCGCGAGACCCAAATGCTGATTTCATATAGAAACAGCAGCGGCACGGCGAGCAAAATTTGAGTGAAGGCATCGACCGAAGGCGTGACCACGGCCGCAATCACGAAAATGGCGACGATCCCGTAGCGCCGCTTCTGGCGCAGAAACTCCGGCGTCAAGATGCCGATGCGCGTCAAAAAGTATGCGATCACCGGCATTTCGAAAACCAATCCAAAAACTAGAATAAGCGTCGTGACGAAGCCAAAGTATTCATCAATTGAAATCATCGGCACCAGCGTGGCGGATTGAAAGCTGAGTAGAAAACCCAAACCGTATTTGAGCACGACGAAATAGCAAAATGCGCCGCCGCAAACAAAGCACAAGGTTGTGAAGAAGACGATTAGAGGCGCGGCGCGGCGCTCGCTCGCCAATAAGCCGGGCGAAATGAACTTCCAGATTTGAAAGAAAATGACGGGCAAACTGAAGAGTAAGCCGACGGTGGCGGCGAGCTTTAAGTTGATCATAAAACCGCCGGTCGGGCTCATGAACACCAAGCGCGGAGCGGATTGCGCACTCAATTCCGGCTTGTCTTCGAGCGCGACGCGCACGGCTTCATTATACGGCGCGACGGTGATTTCAAAAATCTTGTCGATGTAGACCAGGCTAACTAGGGCAAAGAGGCAAATAGCCAGCAGGGATTTGAAGATCCGCGCGCGCAATTCTTCGAGATGATCGAGAAAGGGCATTTCCTTTTCATCCTGTGGGCGACGCGGGCTTGCGGCCTCTCGAGAGGATTCATTCATATATCAGATTTCAACGTGGGGCAATTTCCAGACACAAAAAAAGCAGATAGTGACAGCGTTACTGCTTGCGAATATCGCGACGCTGACCCGACTAGCTGCTGCGAGGATTTACGACGATAGGTGTCAAACAAAAACCGGCTGTTGATTCGATAGCTCTTTTAGCTCTTCCAGGAATTCTTCTTTGGCTTGAAACTTTCGATACACCGAGGCAAAGCGCACATACGCAACTTCGTCGATGCGCCGCAAGCCGTCCATCACGAGCTGCCCGATGGCGCGCGTACTAATCTCCTCGCGATTGCCGTCGCGCAACGCCGCTTCAATTTCATCCACAAATTTATAGATGACCTCGGTGGAAACCGGGCGCTTGCTGCATGCGACTTGAATACCGTGCAAAATTTTTTCGCGGTTGAAGGCCTCGCGCCGGCCGTCGCCTTTGACCACGATCAACGGCGCTTCCTCCACGTGTTCTTTCGTGGTATAGCGCTTTTGGCAAGACAAACACTCACGCCGGCGCCGCACGACGCGGCCTTCATTACTAGTGCGCGAATCGATAACACGGCTGTCGGCGTATTGGCAATAGGGACAACGCATTCAATCCTCCTCCGGAATGTCAACATTTGCTCAGCGCCGCAGCAGAGCTTCGCGGCGCAGAGCAAATGCTATTCATGCGGAACGAGACCGGTATAGAGGGGAAAACGATGGCTGAGGTCCAACACCTGATCTCTGACGCGTTCGGAAACGGTTTCATTGTGAATGTCCGTGAGTACCTTGTCGATCAAGAAGGCGACTTCACGCATTTCATTTTCTTTCATACCACGCGTAGTCAACGCGGGCGTGCCGATGCGAATACCGCTGGTGATCGTGGGCGGCTGCGGATCGTTTGGCACCATGTTCTTGTTGACGGTGATACCGGCCTTTTCCAATGCCGGCTCTGCCTCTTTGCCGGTCAAATTACGGCGGCGCAGATCGAGCAAGAAGACGTGTGTGTCCGTGCCCCCGGAAACGATGTCGTAGCCCATGTCGATCAGCTCACTCGCCATGGTCTTCGCGTTTTTGATGACCTGCCTGGAGTATTCGATAAAATCGCTTTGCAGCGCTTCTTTGAATGCTACGGCCTTCGCTGCGATGACGTGCATCAACGGTCCGCCTTGAAAACCGGGGAACACATTCGAGTCGATAATCTCCGACCATTTTTTATTGCGGCCCTTGGGAGTAGTGAGTCCGAGATCATTCTCATCATCTTTTCCGATGAGAATCATGCCGCCGCGCGGGCCGCGCAAAGTTTTGTGCGTGGTCGTCGTCACAGCGTGACAGTACGGCAGCGGGCTTTTGATCAACTTCGAAGCGATCAAACCCGCGGGGTGCGCGATGTCGGCCACGAGCTTCGCGCCGACCTTATCAGCGATTTCGCGAAAGCGCGGATAATCGAATTCACGTGAATACGCGCTGGCTCCAACGACAATGAGCCGCGGCTTCTCCTTCAAAGCAAGCTGCTCGACTTGATTCATGTCAACGCGATGAGTTTTGGCGTCGACGCCGTAGAACACAATGCGAAAGAGCTTGCCGGAAAAATTCACCGGGCTGCCATGCGTGAGATGCCCGCCGTGCGCGAGGTTCATCCCCATCACCGTGTCGCCGGGCTTCACGAACGAGAAGAACGCTGCGAGATTCGCCTGGCTGCCCGCGTGCGGCTGCACGTTCGCGTGCTCCGCACCGAAAAGTTTGCAAGCGCGTTCGCGCGCAAGCTCTTCAACCTGATCGACGTACTCGCAGCCGCCATAGTAGCGTTTTCCGGGATAGCCCTCTGCATACTTGTTCGTCATCGGCTGCCCGAGCGCTTCCAAAACCGCGACGCTGACGTGATTTTCCGAGGCAATCAACTCCAGCGTTTCGTTTTGTCGTTTGATTTCACTTAGAATCGAGCGATGAACTTCCGGATCAACCGTGGCCAGGTTTTCCACAAAAACTCCTTCTCATATCGCCGGCTTTAATAGAGCAGTTTCATCCAACACTTGGGAGGTAGGAAAAAATTTGGTCGGAAATCATACTAAAAACACCTGCCAAAAGCAAGAGAAAGGTCGGCACAATCATGATGTCGCAGGCCGTGTGTTGCCGTCATTTCGGGCGCAGCGAGCACGCTTTTCCTCTCCGAACATGGCAACAAAGTCTGTCCACTTCGTATAGATCATTGCCCAAATTGCTGGTGAATGGCTGCGCTCGGCATAAATAAAAATGTCATTCCGGAAGAATCCTTTCCTGTGCCTCCAATGCACACGAGATTCTTCCTAAATGACATTTGAGCAAAATTCGGGATCTTGTCCAACGACTTCAGCGGATTCTCATCTGTTACAAGCGTATTGTTGCACGAGCGGCGTATTACTCAAATGACATTCACCGTTTGCCACTGCGTTGAAACCACCGCTCGCTGCCAATCACCGACGCCGAGAATCTGAAAATCTTTTCTTCGGACAGATTATCGGCGCTGCCACGTTGGCCGTATTCGAACGCAAAATCTAGACGGCTATCGCCGCGATTGAACGGCAAACCGAAGCCCGCGGTCGCAGTCCATTCTGAAACAGTCTTGCCATTCGCTTCTGCATAAGGCAAACGGCTCAACGTCGCACCCGCGCGATAATGAATCCGCCCGATGTTGCCTTGCAGACGATCAAAGCTCGGTGTGAATTGTAAACCGAAACCAAGATTGTAGCTGTCTACTCCGCTCGCTCCGAGCAGCTCCGTCGTATTCAAATCGCTCCATTGTTGCGCGCGATATTGCGCCGCGAACAGCCACTTCGGGCCCGCCTGATAAGCTGCGCTGAGGCCGTACCACAATGGCAAGGCCGCGTCAAACTGCGCCGGCGGTAGTGGGGTTGAATCGATTGAGCTAAATACAAACTCCCGCTGCGTCTCCGCGGTTAGCGAAACGGGGGCACCGAGTGCCACGCCCAATTGCCAGCGCTTAATGGTGGTTTGCAAGCCGCCATGAAAGCCGATGCCCTTGAAGTGCGTCGAAGTTTGATCTTCCGTATCCACCAAATTCGCAGTGACAAAATTCACGCGCCACGTGCGGCGCACTAGGCCAAAATAGAAATCGCTGGCCACGCCCACGCGCACAGGCCCCACTGTTCCCCCAAACGCGAAATAAAAATTATCCAAGCCGCCGGAGCCAAGCAGGGACTGCGTGTAAGGCTTATCCCCGGATTCTACCTTATCACTGAATTCGTAATCCACCTGACTATAGGGTTGAATGCCGAACGCCACAGAGTAGCCGCGCTTCACCGGCAACAGAATCCCCAGCCCATTCACATTACTGTCGTGGAACTTTGCCGTGGTATTGCCTAATGTGAGGTTCGCGCGATCGTACAGAAACTCGCCTTGAATGTGCGTGGTATTGAACGTCGCCAAGGAGGCGGGGTTCAAGTAAAAAATCGAAACGCTGTCTGTGATCGCAATCCCTACGCCGCCCATGGCCGTCGCTTTCACACCATCGTGCGACCGCAACAGGCCATAGCCATAACGCGAGTAGAATGAGCCGGCGTGCGCCAACGAGCTGCAGAGCACGAACAACAACAAGAGCTGGGGCACGTATTTGTGTTTAGGTATTGGCATAGTCGTCATCACTCAATTCATTTGGGTAAATCCGCGCGCACGCGGTGACAATGGTCATTGGGGCGGCACGGTATAGTCGATCAACAACCGCGGTGCCAACGCCGTATTGTTGTGTTCCGAGAAAAATGCGATACGATTTAAGTCGCGGGAGGGGCCGGTCGATTGCAGAAGAATGCCGCGGTTCGACGCCGGCGCGATTCTCCACCTTTGCACAATGGCCGTTAAATTAACCTTGAATGTTTGGTCCGATGCCAAGATCACTCCGAGCGCGGCGATCTGACTATCGTCGCCCGAAATATTGGGGTCATCGATAATGAACTTCAACGAATCGGTATTTTCGATGGCCTTTACTTGATACGCAACGTAGGCAAAGCCGTCGCTATTGTTTGAGGTATTTGTACTGTCGATGGCGAGCTGCAACTCCGCGTGGTTGATGGTAGACTCGTTCGGAATCGAATCCAGCGAAAACGCGAGATACGTTTCAAAGCTCTCCCCATTGCCGAGATAGAAACGCTCGGGCGGCAAGGTCACCGTCCGTGAGAAAATGAAAGCATCCGCGCTCACGTTGGCGTAGAGCGTCGTATCGTTGCCGGTGCTGCGTCCCAGCACTATTCTCAAGCGCGGTACCGAACTGAGATTATGCCGCGCGAAAAATTCCACCAGCACGTCGGGAGACTCCGAGCGCACGGCCACTCCGAAATGTTGCGAAGTGTCCGCAATCCAAGCCTTGACAAATGTGGAATCGATATTGAACAAGACCGTGTCTACGACACTATCGTTCTTACGCAAGGAATCCAATGAGGCGAAACTTGGAGTGCCGATCGACGGCCCATCGATTTGATCGTTGAAATTCTCTGTGGTCACGACCTGTTCTTCCCAAGCCCCGGTCACGCGATGTATCATGGGCGCATAGTCCTGCCCTTCTCCCACGACCAAATGAATCGGCAAAATCACTTGGGTTTGTTTGAAAACACCTGGTACAGTTTGGAAACCTGCCAAGGCTTTTTTGTCAAAGCGCATTAAGAACTGGCTGCGAGTTCCGTCAAGATCGCCGGCAAGCAAATAGAAACTGAGGCCGGTGTTCACAACTTTGCCGAGGCTGGTATCACTACCCAATGGCGTCAAAGTCGTCGCGAGAATCTGGCCATAATCACCGGGGCCGAGCAAATCTTTGCGCGCTTGAATGGGGTCATTGTTCGTGCAGGCGGAGAACCAGAACACGGCAAGGAGAGGGAGAAGTGCAAGCTTGAATTTCAGCATAAGGAGGATTTTAAAAAGTTTGTTTTGAGTTGATTTCATTTTCCATCACACGCGACGCTGCAACGCCACATTGCCCTTCTTGATTACCGTGTGCACAAGATTAACGCCGAAGTGATAGGGCAGCTCATTTACCGATTCCGCATCGTATAATACCGCATCGGCTTGCTTACCAACTTCCAGCGAGCCGATTATGTTCCCCATGCGCAGGGCTTGTGCGGCATGCAGCGTAGCAGCAATCAAGGCTTGCGCCGGCGTCATGCGCAGAGACAGACACGCAAGCGTCATCATCATCGGCATGCTCTCCGTCATGCACGTGCCGGGATTGAAATCCGTGGCAATCGCAACGGGCAAGCCCGCGGCCATCATGCCTTGCGCATCGGCGTAGCGTTGCGCACGAATGAAAAAATCCGCGCCGGGCAACAACACGGGCACCACGCCGGCTGCGTGCAACTCACGGTACAAAGCCGGAGAAGTAAATTCCAAATGATCTGCCGAGGCCGCATGCGTGGCAATCGCCACACGCGCGCCGCCGCTTTCCGAAAGCTGGTCGGCGTGAATTTTGGGAAATAGATGATGCGTGCGGCCGGCTTGCAGAATGCGCATGGCCTCGGCTTCACTGAAGACGTGGCCTTCGCAAAACACGTCAATGAACTGCGCCAAACCGCGCGAGGCCACGGTCGGCAGCATTTCTTCAATCACTAAATTCAAATAGCTTTCACGGCGCTCGCGATACTCATCCGGCACTTCGTGCGCGCCGAGAAACGTAGGCACAATTTGTACTGCGTGTTCTTGCGCCGCACGCTGTAAAATCTCCAAAGAACGCAGCTCGTGTTCAAGACTGAGGCCGTAACCGCTCTTTGCCTCAATCGTTGTGGTACCATGCTCGAGAAAAGTATCCAACCTTAGCAAGACACGTTGCAAAAGTTGGCCGGTCTCCGCGGCGCGCAAATCGCGCACGCTGTAACGAATGCCGCCGCCGCGCGCGGCGATTTCTTTATAGGTCGCGCCTTGCGTGCGCTCGACAAACTCATGCGCGCGATGATTGAAGAAAACCGGATGCGTATGACAATCGACAAAACCGGGAACGAGCAAACGGCCGGCGGCGTCCAATTCATCACATACCGGTGTTTGTTCTAAGACTTCGTTTTCCGGTCCAAGGTTTTGAATAATACCATGCTCGCAATACAG
>JABWAN010000232.1 GCA_013361015.1 Candidatus Zhuqueibacterota bacterium
GGCGAGTGCGAGGGAGTCAGGCCGTAGGTTTTGATCATTGCGACCTCTCAAGGCAGCAACAATTTTTCGCTAAAATTAAAACGCGATTTGCTCAATGAAATGGGCAGATTGCGTTGTTTTTTTTGCGCTAAAATACTTCATTTCCAAACGTGCCTTCAATTACGGCTTGTCGGCTGCCGGCTCGGCAAATGAAAATTCCGCTTCCGAAAATTCAATTGAGGTGACCGCCTCGGGCGCGATTAAAACTGCTTTGTTATCTTCATCAACAGTCATAATCAGTTGATTGCTGACAATAATCTCCGGGTGCTTGATGAAATGCTTTTGCCCATTATCCAAGTGAAACCAAAACGGCTTGAAAGGCCGCTGGCTGGCAACCTTGCGGATTTCTTGAACGTCCATTGGCGCCTCCATGAAATACTTAATCAATTTGAAAAATTTGCGTACTTCAAAAAAGATAACAAGACTTGAACAAAAAGCAAGTGTATCGTTTTTCTCCACGACACTCCTGTGAACTCCGCTGCTCCGTGTTTAGAAAAAACTTTCGATGGGTTTGATCATGCCTCTGCTTCCACCAATTCTTCTCTACGCCGCACAGGTGCGGTGCTCACATCTGGCCGATGAAATTCTTTGGAGAAATAAGAATAAATCGCCGGAATCACGTACAGCGTCAAGCCGCTGGCGAAAATCATTCCGCCTACAACGGCAATACCCATGGACACGCGGCTTTCGGCGCCGGTGCCCAAACCGAGGGCAATCGGTAAAATGCCAAGAATCGTCGACAAGCTCGTCATGAGAATCGGGCGGAAACGCGCGGCCGCGGCGCTTTGTACGGCTTCCCTCACCGACAGCCCGGTCGCTTTGCGTTGATTGGCAAACTCCACGATCAAAATGCCGTTCTTTGTCACCAAGCCGATCAGCATAATTTGGCCGATCTGGCTGAAGATGTTGATGGTTTGATTGAAGTACCACAGCGACAACAACGCGCCGGCCACTGCGAGCGGCACCGTGAACATAATGATAAAAGGATCGCGGAAGCTTTCGAATTGCGCCGCCAAGATGAGATACGTCAATACCAGCGCCAGGATGAAAACAAAAATCAAGCTCGAGGAGCTTTCAGCGAAGTCGCGCGCCGCGCCGGAGAGCGTGGTGCTGAACGATTCGTCCAAAACTTTTGCGGCAATTTCATCCATGGCTTTGATGCCATCTCCCAAAGTATAACCGGGTGCGAGGCCCGCAGACACCGTGGCCGCAATGTAGCGATTGAAGCGAAAAAGCTGCGGGGGATTGGATTGCTCGGAAGTTTTAACGACGTTGTCGAGTTGAACGAGTTCGCCGCTGTTGCTGCGCACGAAAATTGAAGTGAGATCGACCGGCTCGTCGCGATTTTGCCGCGTGAGCTGACCGAGCACTTGATACTGTTTGTCATCTTTGATGAAATAGCCGTAGCGTGCTTCGCTCAATGTGAGCTGCAACGTTTGCGCAACCTCGCGCACCGACACGCCAAGCGAGCGGGCGCGATCACGATCAATCTCAATCACCAACTCCGGCTTGTTAAATTTCAAATTTAAATCCACCGCGCTGAAAGCCGGGTGGTCGTTCGCTTGTTCCATAAATCTCGGCAACACTTCTTTGAGCTTCGCAAAGTTCGGCGCTTGAATCACGTATTGCACCGGCAAGCCGAATCGTGCCATGCCGCCGCCGACGGCGATGGTTTGCTCCTGATTGACGATGGTGCGCGCGTCGTTCAAGGTTCTCACCGAGCGCGCCATGGCCTCGGCGATTTCCTGCTGCGTGCGCTCGCGCTTGTCCGGCGCGACCAAAGTGACCGTGGTGTTGCCGGCATTGGCGCCGCCGGCCCATCCGGAAGTGTTGGCGATCACCGCATCGGCCTCCGGCACTTCTTTTCTCACGAGTTCGATCAGACTATCCATGTATTTATCCATGCGTTCGAACGACGTGCCTTCCGGTCCGGTGGAGATCAAGCGAAAGCGGCTGCGATCTTCCATCGGCGCCAGCTCTTGTGGCAGAATCGTTGCGAAAAGCCACATCAGGCCGGTGGAAAACAGAATGGCGACGAAACCGAGCCAACGCACGCGCATGAACGAGGCCAAAGAGCTTGCGTAGGC
Source organism: Candidatus Zhuqueibacterota bacterium (assembly GCA_013361015.1). GTDB lineage: Bacteria > Zhuqueibacterota > Zhuqueibacteria > Zhuqueibacterales > Zhuqueibacteraceae > JABWAN01. Next base: position 2,127 of record JABWAN010000232.1, read on the forward strand.
GTTGAGTAGTTTTACAAAAAACGGCTCGGTCTTGCGATAAAACCAGCTATGCTGTGCGTGGGCCTTAATCATGCGGCTGCTCAACATGGGCGTGAGCGTGAGCGCGATAAACGCCGAGATCGCCACCGAGCCGCCGATCACGATGCCGAATTCTTTGAAAAGCCGGCCGGTGAGACCCTGCAAAAAGACAATGGGCATGAACACCGCAATGAGCGCAACGGTGGTCGAGATGACGGCAAAATAAACTTCCTTCGAGCCTTTGAGTCCGGCCTCGATGGGATTCATGCCGTCTTCAATTTTGGCGAATATATTTTCCAGCACGACGATGGCGTCATCGACCACCATGCCGATGGCCAGCACCAATCCCAGCAGCGTCAACACGTTGATGGAGAAGCCCGCGAGATACATGATGAAGAAAGAACCGATCAGTGAGATCGGAATGGCGAACACGGGGATGAGCGTGGTGCGCCAATCGCGCAAAAAGAGAAAGATGATCAACACCACCAAACCGAAAGCGGTTAAAATGGTTTCCTGCACTTCAGAGATGGATTTGCGAATGTATTGCGTGGTGTCCCATCCGACGCTCAGCACGACGTCGTCTCCCAAGTCTTTTTCGATCTCCTCCAGGCGGCGAAAAAACTCATCGGCAATGGAAATGTGATTGGAACCCGGTTGCGGCACGACGGCGACGGCCACACGCGGCCCGCTTAAGCCTTTCGAGATTTGCCGCAGATTTTCCGGCGCTAGCTCGGCATAGCCGATGTCGCTAAAACGCACCAAGCGCCCGTCCTGTTCGCGGATAATGAGATTGTTGAATTCCTCCGGCGTTTCCAGGCGGCTCAAAGTCCGCACGGTCAATTCGACGTCGTTGCCTTCAATGCGACCGGAAGGCAGTTCGAGGTTTTCCGCGTTGAGCGCGCTGCGCACGTCCAGCGGCGTGACTTGATACGCGGCGAGCTTGTTCGGATTCATCCACAAGCGCATCGAGTAACGCTTTTCACCGAAGATGCGCACTTCAGCGACTCCGGGAATGGTCTGCAGACGTTCCTTGAATATTTTATCTGCCAGCTCGCTCAATTGCAGCAAGTTGCGCGTGTTACTGCTGATGTTCATAACGACAATGGGAAACGCATCCGCATCGGCTTTGGAAACTCTGGGTGGATCGGCATCCGGCGGCAAGTTACCCACTGCGCCGGCGACTTTGTCGCGCACGTCGTTGGCCGCGGTTTCCAAATCAACACTCAGATCAAATTCAATCGTGATGCTGCTGCGGCCTTCGCGGCTGGCGGAGTTAATGGTGCGAATACCGGGCACGGCGCTGATGTCTTCTTCGAGAATCGCAGTGATTTGCGATTCGATGACTTGAGCGTTGGCGCCGGGATATGAAGTATCGACGGAGATAATCGCCGGATCGACGTTCGGATATTCACGCACGCCGAGATACGTGAAACCGATCACACCAAACAAAACGATGATAATCGACAGCACCCATGTTAACACCGGGCGCTGAATGCAGGTTGCGGACAGGCTCATGGGAGTCTCACTAGGATAATGCTAGCAGTGAATACAGCAGGTCAATTACGCTTTGCGCTTAAACGGTGCTGGCCGAGAGCGGCACGGAGCCAATACCAAAACAACCATATTCTCTCAAAGATGGCTCTTTGCTTTAAAAACAGAACCATTCTGTAAGTGGATTTAACGGAGCAAGCGGATGAGTTTGACCAAGTAGCCGCTTCATCCGTCAAATCCGCTTGCAAAATTCTTTTAGCTGTGGCTCGTTCGCCTTCTGTTTTGAGAAAGACTTTTAATCCGCCAATAAAGCCAGCGCATGTGCGAGCACAGTGGTGCCGTGCGCAATCGCTTCCGGTGAAGCATATTCATCGGGACGATGACTCACGCCGCCGCGGCAGGGAATAAACAGCATGGCCACCGGTGCAACACGAGACATGAATAGCGCATCATGGTAGGCGCGACTCACCATTTTCCGAAACGCAAGCCCGGTGTTCGTACACGCAAGAGCGAGCGCCTCCACCAATTTCGAGTCGCACTGTGCCGGCGCATCGGCGTTCAACACTTCGCTACGAATGTGCACCCCGCGCCGCGTGGTTGCTTCCTCGCAGGCCATTGCGATACTCCGCAACACCTCGTCGCGCCGCGCTCCGTCCGTGTCGCGCACATCAAGCTCCATGCGCACACGGCTGGGAATGCTATTGACTGCGCCGGGAAAAACTTCACACACGCCCACGGTTGCAACCGTGTCGAGCGCGCCGGTTCCTCGCGCGGCACGCTCGACGGCCAGCGCAATCTCCGCTGCGGCAACGAAAGCATCGTGACGCTCGGGCATCAACACCGTGCCAGCGTGACCGCCCTCACCTTCAAGTGTCAAACGAAGACTGGCAGGCGCGGCAATCGCGGTCACAACGCCGAGCGGAATGTTTTCGCGTTCGAGCAATGGGCCTTGTTCGATATGCAGCTCGAGAAAGCCTGCATAGTAGTCATTCGGCAAACGCACACTTGCGAGCGGTCCGGCGAATCCCGCTTCCGTGCGCGCTTGATTGAGCGACTTGCCCTCGCGATCATGCAATCGTTCTCCGGCAGTGTCGTCCAGAGATCCGCATAACAAACGGCTGCCGAGACAACCAAGTCCGAAGCGTGTGGGTTCTTCCGAAGTAAAGACCAGCAGTTCGATTGAGCGTCGCGGCGCAAAGCCGGCGCGCTGCAAGCTGCGAATCGCCTCAAGTCCACCCAATACTCCGACGGTGCCATCGAAACGGCCCGCATTCGGAATGGCGTCGAGGTGCGAACCGGTGCCGATTGCCGGGCTTTCTGGTTCGCGCCCTTGCCAGCGCGCGAAGGTATTGCCCACGGCATCTTCACGGATTGCGAGCTTGGCCTCTGCGCACAAGTCTTTCACATATGCGCGCGCTTGGCGATCCATTTCCGAAAAGACGATGCGTGTGACTGAAGGCGACGGCGTGTCTGAAAACTGCGCGAGCGTTTCCAGCTCACGGCACAAGCGCTCGAGGTCAACGTGCAGGGACATAGTTTGCCAGCGGATGCCGATTCCAATCTTTATAAATGAGGTATTTCGAAGGGACTTTGCCGAGCGCGCCAAACCATTGCGGACAGTAGGGCGCCATCCAAATGAAATCGCCCGCGGTGACCGGATACCACTTCTCACCCAAGCGATATATACCGCCGCCGGCCAACATCAACAAGCCGTGTTCCATTACGTGAATCTCGACCATCGGCAGACTCGCACCGGGTTGATACGTCATGGTATTCACGGCAAAATCGAAGACTGGGTCGTCGGGAATGAGCGTGCGCACCTGCAGTGCTTCATCTCCTTGCAGTGGCTGTGGCGCAATGTTTTGTTCTTCGCCGACAAAGAAAGCCGGTGGCTTCAAACCTGGCAAGGGCTGATACGGTTTCTCGATCACAGCTACACGGCTGGCGCGCGCGGCGAGGACACGGGGCTTGTCCTCGGCGGGAATATAAGCATACCTCTCCGAGCGCAAACGCCGCTCCTCACCAGCGTGCGACAAAATCAACTCGCCTTCGAGAACATAGAGAAAACGTTGCGCTGCTGCCTGGCCGAGACTGCCGCCAATCTCAAGCTCTGCGGTGTATTGTGTGAATGCGGCTCCGGAGGCCGGCGAGGCATGCACAATGGCAGTTGCCTTGTGCATGCCCGGCAAGGGCGCGCGGACAAAGGTTTCGGGCGTCAAAAGAAAATGATCCGCCTCGCGAACGCTGCGTGTGTGGCCGAAGTGGTGCATGGGCTGTCCTTGAGGAAATGAGAACGCGAAGGTGACTATTGCGCCAAGGCTTGGTTGTATTTTTTTGAATGGTTCTAACGCGGCGCTAGTACACGGTTATGGTTTTCGGTATAGATAATATCTTTCAGATGCCGCCGTTTTCCAATTCTTCGAGAAATGCGATTCCCACCTTCATAGCTGCGGCAACGTCTTCGGGAAATACGGTCTCATCGGGATGGTGGCTGATTCCGCCCGGGCAGCGCAAAAAGAGCATCGCTGCGGGCATTCGCTCTGCCAGAATCATGGCATCGTGCCCGGCGCCGCTGACCATGCGATGCACGGGAAATCCGCAAAACTGGACACTATGCGCCAACGCGTTCTGCAGAGCCGGGTTCATGGCGACGGCACTTTGTTCTGAATGTTTTTCAATTCGAAGCCTTAAGCCGCGCCTCGCTGCAATCGTCTCGGCGCTGCGCAGAATACGCGCGACGACATCGCTGCGGATCCCGTCGTCCCGGTGACGAACGTCAAGGCTGGCACGAGCTTCACCTGCAATCACATTGCCTGCCCCGGGCAGAACTTCAATCCGCCCAACTGTGGCCAGCAGCTCGGGGACTGCCATTGCCACCCGCTCGACGCGGCCGATCCATTCTGCCGCGCCGGCTAATGCATCGCGGCGAAGCGGCATCGGAGTTGTGCCCGCGTGGTTGGCTTTGCCTTCGAACACGAGAGTGAAGCGGCTCTGCCCAACAATTGCCTCCACGATGCCGAGCGGCAGCGCGAGCTGCTCCAGTAACGGCCCCTGCTCAATGTGAAACTCCAAATAGCCGAGCACTTCGCCGGTGATTTCAGCCTCGCGGAGGCGATCGGGATCGAGGTCGAATTTGCGTATGGCCTCGGCAACCGTCAAGCCATTTGCGTCCGTGCGTTGCAGAAGAGAAGAATCGAGTGTGCCGGCGCATGCGCGGCTTCCGATAAAAGGAAAACCGAACCGCACGCCCTCCTCTTCGGAAAAGCCGATCACCTCGATGCCGAAGCGCAAGCGCCGGCCGTGCAGTTCCTCGATCAGGGCTATCCCAAGCACCACTCCAAGAATGCCATCGAATGCACCCGCACGAGGCACCGTGTCGAGGTGCGAACCGATCACCAGCCGTGGCGCCGCTGCGGTACGGGCGGGATAAAATCCGCGAAGATTGCCTGCGGCATCAACCGTCGCGCTCATGCCCACATGCTTCATCCACGTACTCAGCAACGCGTGAGCGTTGTGCATTGCGGGAGAAAGGAATGTACGTGTTATATAGCCGGGTTCGTCCGTGCACTCGGCCAGGGCATGGCAGCGGTGAAGCACTTCCGCGATTTGATTTGTGAGCAAGCTGATTTTCGTTTAATTGAATGGTTCGGCAACAAGTTTCAAAACACGAAGCGCAGGGCCTCTGCAATTGTGTCGATCAATTTGGGAGGCGTTCCGAGTTGGCGAACGCCTTGAGTCGTGTGTCTATGATGAAAAAGGCGAGAAATGCCGGAGCGTCGACGTTCGAGACGATCCGGGATAGCGAAAGAGAAGTGAGAGCGGGTTGCGGCCGACCTCCTTTGCCCGTTGCGCGTGGCGAAGCAGGTTGGGGTCGTCGCGCTCCTCCCAGACGAGGATCAGATGCGCCGCGGTCATGAACTCCGCCACGAACGTGCAGCCCGCCGCCGGGCACG
>JABWAN010000233.1 GCA_013361015.1 Candidatus Zhuqueibacterota bacterium
CGGTTGTATGATACTGGCAATGGCGTGGTCAATACATGGCCAGGAAATTCAGAACCTCGATGCCATTGCGGATTCTCGAATTTCAAGCGATTCACTTGCGCAAGCTAGCGCACCGGATTCCGCGGCCGCGGCTTTGCGTGGTGAAACGGAACAAGCACGCCTATACTGGCTGCGTCGCCGCGCTTTTGTGGAAAGCGTGTTTGAACAATCTGCTTACCATCTCGCCGATAGCGCTCTCTTCTTTCGCTTTGTGATAAACTCCGAACCGCTCGGGCTGGATCAAAAAGAGCTTTCTCAACTTTCTTCCCGGCCGGATTATATTGGTGACCGGCTCAAAAGTCAGCAAGGCGGTGCGTCCTCGCAGTTCAACCTTGGCGATTTGATTGGGAAGGGCGTGAAATATCTGGCGGGCAAGCTGGGCGCGACGAAAAGCGCGGTTTCACCATGGACGATTTTGCCTTCCGAAACCGAAATCCGTGTGATGAATGCTCTGTGGCGGAAAAACGAGGAAGCGACTTCGGCGGAGATTTATGCGCAATTAGATAGCGCGAGGCTCAATTATAAAGAAGTAAATACAGTACTGGAGAACATGGTGGGACGCGGCCTAGTAGAGCGCCGCCAGATTTCGCCCAGCAATGAGTTCACCGTGCTCGGTGCGCTCACGATCGAGATGAGCAGCTTGAACGCCAAAAATCGCGAGTACGTCTATCGCCCGCTTGCGAGCCGCGAGTTGATGCTGGCCTATTTGGATGCTTCCGCGTTTTTACGCCAATGGCCGCACACACCGGCAGAAGCCATGCGCCGCGCACATTTGCGCAAGCTGTTGGCGATGATTGCGAAGGAGACTGGCGAGCTTTAATTCACACACGCCCCGTTCAGCCTGCATCCGCCCTCAAAACCATCCGCAGGAAACGACACCGTTAGCGAACCGTATGAATCTTGCCGTCGCGGTTCGAAAGCGGTGATCCTCAAGTTGTGCCTTCCGTGGCGTTTCGGCGTGCAGTATTCGAGCAAATAGCGGTTCATTATTCTGCTTTGTATGCGCGTCGCCGTCGTTTCGAAATTTTGCTGCAACTGCCCGATACTGCCGGCAAAGGCAAAACCGTTTTTACCGAATGCACGCAAACGTGTGCTGTCAACCTCCTCTCCCAATCCGATGGTATAAACCGCAACGCCAGGGCCGGAAGTATCCACCGCGCTTTGGGCCTCTTGCGCCGTAAAGCGCGCCGCGCTGTCCACGCCGTCCGTAAAGATTGCAAGTGCGCCATGTGGCACCAATCCCGCTTTGGCTTTTTTGACTTCAGCCTTCACAAGCTCGAGACCGCGGATGATTGCGCCGTTGAGATTCGTCGCGTGATCGAGGCTCATGCCGGGGTTCAATGCCGTGACTGTGCGGTGCAAATGCAATGTGTCGGAAGTGAAATCCACCAGCTTGTGGGGCTGCGCCGCGCCGTCGAACCAATAGATGGCCATGCTCAAATTCGAGCGCTTCGTATTTTGAAAAAGATTCCGAATGAACGAATGCGAGGAAGCTTTTAGTGAATCGAAATCGGAGCCGGCAATGCTTCCGCTTAAATCGAGCAGAAGTAACGTGCTCAAATGCAGATCTTGTGGATGGTTTTTTACTCGAAAGGCGCTTTCGTGGGTGGAGATTGCCAGGCTGTCTTCGAGAAGTGCGAGGTTGTCGCAAGTGAGATCAGTAATCGGCTCCCCGAGCGTGTCCATGACGGTGAAGATGACGGAGAGCTTTGCGGGGGCGTAGACTGCCGCGCTGTCGCATGCGAGCAGGAGCCCGCGATTCTCTTTGGCGGTTTCGTAGACTTCGGCCTGCGGCTCCTTGGGGCCATTTACGCGGTCAGGCCAATTGCAGGAACTGAATAGCCCCAGTAACAATGCTGCGCTTGTGATTGGCGAAGAAGATTGCTTCCTCACGATGTTTGCACTCCCTGAACATTGCCTCAATAAAAAACGGCCCGAGTCGCGCCCATATCGAGCCTTCAGGAGTGTATTACATACCTGCAGAGTGGCGAAATGCGGAAGAGGAATACCGGAGAACGAATTGAAAGCAAGAAGTAGATTCTCGGGCCAGGCCTGCGATTTGCATCAATTTCGCGTCTTGACACGGCTTGGTCGCCGGCAAGTTTCAGCGAAGTGGGACGCAAAAATCTCGTAGCGGATTAAGCCAATGCGGCGGAGCGCGACAGGTTATTGGCGAAATCCGCTTGCAGAAAACTTTTGACTCCAACTCCTCCAAGTTCAGTTAACGGAAGGGCAAAGATAGTGTTGGACTTTTCGAAAAGAATTCCGACATTGCGCCGCATTTTTTTGAGCTTGCTCTCCCACCTCATGAGCATATTGCCGAATTGCGCTGCGCCGCAACAACGTGTCTCGTCTTACAAAAACGTGCACCAATTTTGTTGTTGCCTCCTGACACCATCAAACCTTGAGGCCTCATGAACAGAATGCAACAAAGTCGCTATGCCACCCAAGCTCTCGTTGCGCTTTTATGCACGGCGGGCTTGCTCTCTTTCCAGGCTGCTCCCGGCTTCGCCCAGACTTTCGGCAAAAATCACGTACAGTATAAAACTTTTAATGCGAAGTACATTCAATCGCCGCACTTTGATATCTACTTCACCAGCGGCGGCGCTGCGCTCGCAGAGTTTGTCGCCGAAATTGCGGAAGAGAGTTATGAAGAGCTTAAAGATGATTTTCGCTATGAATTGAGCGATCGCATAACCGTGATTGTTTACAACAGCCACAACGATTTCGAGCAAACCAATCTCAATCTCGCTCCGCCGGAGGAGTCCGTCGGCGGCTTCACGGAGTTCTTCAAAAATCGTGTGGTCATTCCTTATGAGGGTGATTGGGAAAAATTTCGCCACGTCATTCATCACGAGTTGACGCACGCGGTGATGCTGCAAATGGTATACGGCTCGGGTGTGCAAGCGATCCTCACAGGATTGGCGCGGTTGCAGTTGCCACTTTGGTTTGTGGAAGGCATGGCCGAATATCAAAGCCGTGGTTGGGACACGGAAAGTGATATGTTCATGCGCGACGCGGCTCTGAATGGCTACGTGCCCGAGATTTCATATTTGAACGGCTTCCTGGCATACAAAGGCGGCCAGTCTGTGCTTTATTATCTTGCGCAGACATATGGCGGCGAAAAAATCGGCGAGTTGCTCGGCAAGGTTAAAATCAACAAGAGTCTCGAAGCGGGATTGAAGCAATCCATTGGAGTGGGCGTGGAAGATCTCAACGAGCGCTGGCAAAAACATCTCAAAAAAGAATATTGGCCGGATATTGCGGGCCGGCAGGAGCCGGGCGAGATCGGCAAGCAACTCACCGATCACGTTGAGTATCGCAATTTCATCAACAACAGCGCTGCGCTTTCTCCGAACGGCGACAAGATCGCGTTTCTTTCCGACAAGTCCGATTACTTCGACATTTATTTGATGAGCGCGATCGACGGCAAAATTCTCACGAAGCTGGTGAGCGGACAAAAGACCGGCGATTTGGAAGAGTTGCACTGGCTGCGGCCCGGTATCAGTTGGTCGCCGGACAGTAAACGTATCGTGTTTGCTGCGAAAGCCGGCGCCGAAGATGCATTGCACATCGTCGATGTAAAAAAGCGCAAAATCGTGCGCACCATGAAATTCGGATTGGACGGCGTGTTCTCACCGGCATGGTCGCCCAAGGATGACGAAATCGCGTTCGTCGGCACCAAGCACAGCGTCTGTGATTTGTATGCCGTGAATTTGAAGACCGCCGAATTGCGGCGAATCACCGATGATATTTTCAGCGATCTGGAGCCATCGTATTCGCCCGACGGCAGCAAGCTGGCGTTCATCAGCGATCGCGGCGCGTATGTAAACACCGACAGCTTGCCCGCAGATTTCAAAATCTGGCGCACGGATTTCCGCAATCTCGACGTCTACCTCGTCGAGGCGAAGGGCACACCCGCGGGCGGCCGCATTGAGCAGATTACGGCCACACCCTTTTTCGAAAAGACGCCGGTGTTCTCGCCGAAGGGCGATAAACTCGCCTTCACCAGTGATCGCTCCGGCATTTATAATATCTATCTACACGATCTTGCCAGCCGCGAAGAGCACCCGATCACCAATGTGCTCACCGGCATTTTTCATCTCTCCTGGGCGGGCGACGGCTCGCGCATGACGTTTGTTTCGTTTTACAACGCGGGCTACGACATTTTTCTTTTGAAGAATCCGCTTGATTTCAAGCCCGAGCAAATCACTTTAACCAAGACCGCTTTTTTGGCGCGCTTGGAAGAGCGTCGCGGGGCGAATAAAAGCCGCGTGGCGATCACCGCCGCGGCAGCGCACGAAGACCGTGGCGTCGACAAGTACCGCCACTACGTTTTCGGCAGCGAGTTTGCGAAAGGCGAAGTGACGCCGCGCAGCGAGCGCATCGCGTTTCTTGATACCAACACCTACAAGTTGCCGAACGGCGAGTACAAAGTGAAAAAGTACAAAACCAAGTTCTCGCCCGATATCGTTTACGGCAACGCGGGCTACAGCCAGTTCTTCGGCGTGCAAGGCCAAACCCTCATCTCGCTTTCGGACGTGCTCGGCAATCATCGCATCAATTTGTACACGGATTTATTTTACGACATCCGGAATTCGAATTATCTCGTGCAGTACTTTCATCTTCCCCAGCGCACGGATTATGGCCTCGGCGCATTTCACAACGCCTGGATTTTTGCCACGCGCAGCCGCGGCGTTTTGCGGGATCGTTATTACGGCTTGTCGTTGCTCGCCTCGCATCCCTTGAATACGTTCAATCGCCTCGAGGGGAGCGTGAGCTGGCTGGGCATCAATCGCGATTACTTGGAAGTGAATCTGCCCACGGATCGCATTCGGGTGTTGATGGGCAGCCTTTCGTATGTGACCGACAATGCCTTGTGGGGTTGGACCGGACCGAATAACGGCAGCCGCCGCGAATTGAGCGTCACTTACTCCCCGAAGATCGACGACAAAAACGGCCTCGGCTTTTTCACTGTGCGCGGCGATACGCGGCGCTACTTCAAATTCTTTAAAGAGTATAATTTCGTCGTCCGCCTTTCTGCGGGCATTTCCGAAGGCAGCGAGCCGCAGCAATTTTATCTCGGCGGCATTGATAATTGGCTCAATCAAAAATTCAACGGCGGCATTCGCATCGACCGGCCCGAGGATATTTACTTCTCCAGCTTCGAAACGCCGTTGCGCGGCACGAATTATTACGAGCAATCCGGCAATCGCTTTGCGCTCATGAATCTGGAATTTCGCTTCCCCATGATTCGTTATTTGATTTTGGGCTGGCCGCTGCCGCTCGGCTTTCAAAATGTGCGCGGCGCGATCTTCACCGACCTCGGCGGCGCGTGGCAAGGCAAATTCGGCAAGTACGAACGTTTCAAACCGTTTAGAAAATCCGGCGCGTTCCTGCCCGAATTCGATGACCTCATGATGGGCTATGGTTTCGGACCCCGCGCGAATCTGGGTTTTCTGCTTTTGCGTTTCGATATCGCCTGGCGCAGCAATCTGCACCGCTCCAGCTCCAAGCCGAGCTATTATTTCTCGCTAGGAACGGAGTTGTGAGTTGGAGATTTTACATATTGTCGTGGGGCGTCATGAGAGTAAGTTGGTCATGATTCCCTATGAAGAGGATGCAAGCGCAATGACGCCAGTAACCATACATGTGACCACACGCCAACAGATTAACGTCCGAATTAGAACCGGGAGATTCGTCCATGAATAAAACCAAGCTGGCCTACTTCGAGCAAGAAGACATCCTGCACTTGGCGATTTCAGATGAACCTGAAAGCGAGAGCATCGAGATCAGTCCCAATATCACCGCCGAGCTGAATGAGAAAGGCGAATTGATCGGCGTCGAGATTCTGCATGCCAGCGCTTTCATTCGCGATTCGCTGCTCGAATCCGTGCAAGCTAAAATGCTAAAGCTCTCTAATGCGCCAGTTGCGTGAGGGCCAAGAGCTTTTAATTGTTTTGCCAGAAATAGTCTTGTCTTAAAACTTCAATCGTTCCTTCCGCACAGGCGTGCATTTGCCGGTATGTTCCAGGCTTATGCAAGGATAGCCTTTCATCTTTCATGCGATTCATTGTGCAGGTTGATTTTGAATAGAACATTGTTGTGCTGCAACATTTTCAGCTTGGCTCTGGTTGGCGTGCAAGCCGTTTCGTTTACCCCGGTCGAGCTTTTGGCACAGACGCCGGCGCGGCCGGAGAGCGGCGAGCTCGCCGAGCGCTTCGGTCAAATCACGAGTGTGCCGGCCTATATTCTGCGCACGTATCAGTTCGCGGCGGAAGAGGGCAAGACGCGCGTACACGTGCGCTTCGGCATTGTGAACGATGTGTTGCAATTCACGCAGGACGACGACCACTTTCGCGCGGCTTATGAAGTCAATTTGACCATCGTCGATCGCGAGCAAAACCTGGCCGCCAGCCGGATTTGGAAACGCGGGCTGGAGGTCGCGGATTTCGCGTTGACCAATGATCGCCAGCAGCTCAATGAAGAGAGCGCAGATTTCACGCTCGCGCCGGGCGTTTATGATCTGCGCGTGGAAATCTCCGATGTGCATACCCAACGCCGTTTGCGACGCACTTATCCGCTCACGCTGCCGGACTATGACAAGCCTCGCTTGCAATTGAGCACGCTCGCTTTCGGAGAGAGGTTCACGCCGCCGGATTCGCTGCAGTACAATCTCCTCGCCGTGCTCACGGACGCAAACTCAAGCCAGGGCGTGTGCTACGAAATCTATGGCGTGCAGCCGGGCGATACGTTGCGCGTGCAAAATTTCATCACCGATTGGAAGCAGGAAAAACTGGAAGAGTGGCACACAACGATTGTGGCCGCTAGTACACGGGTGCGTTGCTTCGAAGCGCTGCACGGCAGGCTCAAATATCAAGGCCTGCAAAGATTGCGCGTCACGGTCAGCGCGCGGCAGCAACAGGCCGAAGCGGAGGCGGATTATCGCGTGCAATTCACTTTGCCCGCGGAGCAGAATATTGCGCAGCTTTTGCAGGAATATCCCGGCTTGGCTTATTTGCCGTTGCGTTACATTGCGTCCAGTAAAGAATTCAAGCGCATGAGCGAGGCCTCCCATGAAGAACGCGAGCGTCTCGTGGCGGAGTTCTGGCAACAACGCGATCCCAGTCCCAACTCTGGGGAGAATGAATTGCGTGAGGAATTCTATCGGCGCGTGGCGTTTGCGCAAATGCGCTTTGCGCTGCACGGCTTGGGTAAAGCCGGCTGGGAAACCGATCGCGGCCGCATTTATATCGTCTATGGTCCGCCGCAGGAAGTTCATCATCAAATGGGTGAGCTTGATCCCATGCCTTACGAGATTTGGTTTTATCCCAAAGCGGAACGGCGGTTTGTGTTTATGGACAAAAAAGGCTCGGGCGAATACGAATTGGTGAATCGCTAGACCGTCGAAAGAATCACAATGCCTTTTTGCTTTTAGATCGTATCCCGATCGAAAGTTTTTCTCCTCAGATTAGACAACCTTGATAACTCAACTTGGAGTATGGTATGCAAACCGTCATAGTCGGATTACTGGCCGGCCTC
>JABWAN010000234.1 GCA_013361015.1 Candidatus Zhuqueibacterota bacterium
ACCTCCACCGTGCGAATCGCCTCGGCTTTGGGATTGTCTTCGGATTGTACGTCAGGAATGAGCGCTTGCAGCCCTTTTCCCAACCGCTTCGTAACCATTCTTCAAAATCTCGGAGGCTAGACTCATGTAGTTTTCTGCGCCACTGCACACCGCATCATACAGAATGATGGGCTTGCCGTAACTTGGGGCTTCACTCAAGCGCACGTTGCGCAAAATTGCAGTCTTGTAGACTTTATCGCCAAAATATTTGCGCACGTCTTCGGCAACCTGCCGGCTCAAATTCAAGCGCCCGTCGTACATCGTCAACACCACGCCCTCGATCTCGAGGCGGGTATTCAGGTGCTTCTGCACCAAGCGAATCGTATTCAATAACTGGCTTAGACCTTCGAGCGCGTAGTATTCACATTGAATGGGAATGAGCACGGAGTCCGCCGCGGTGAGTGCATTCAGCGTGAGCAGACCCAGCGAGGGCGGGCAGTCGATGAAAATGTATTTGTATTGCTTGCGGAGTTTTGACAATGCGCGCTGCAAAACTTTCTCGCGGGAGATCGCGCTCGCCATCTCCAATTCCGCGCCCACGAGTCGAACATGCGAAGGCACCACATCGAGCCACTTCAGTTCCGTGCTCACCGTGGCTTCGTTGATGTCTACGTCATTGATGAGGACTTCATAGATGCTGTTGCGCACCTTCTTGGGGTCGAGTCCCAAACCGCTCGAGGTGTTGGCTTGGGGATCCATGTCCACCAATAGCACGGGATTCTCCGCAACGGCGATACACGCTGCGACATTGACCGCAGTCGTGGTTTTGCCGACGCCGCCTTTTTGGTTCGATATGGAAATGGTTTTAGCCATTTCGTTGCTCATCTCCTCAATATTCAAACGTGGAAAAAGTATTTCTTCGCACCCACAAAAGCAAGGCGTATTTTGCCTCAAAACTCATTAAACCCTCCAAACGCGCTCTCCCTCCCGCCGCGTTTTTCAATCTTGATGTCCTGCAAATTCGGCGCGCGGATGTTGATGCGCAGATAAAAGCCTTTGCGAAAGCCGCTCGGTGTCCAATTCAACTGCATTTCCCAGCAGTGCAAGTTGCGGTGCAGCGAATATTGCTGATCAACAATGATTTTTTCCAAGAGATCGTACTGCCCGGAAATCGACAAATCCCAATTCTTCGTCAAAGCAACTCTGCCTTGCTGCAAACTGAGTTGAGCACGCCTATTTTTGTTCAAAGGATTGCTGAGCTCGTAATTCAAATTAAGCGCGAGATTCACGCTCCACGGGAGGTCCGTATCTGTGAAGTAAGAATTCTCATAGGGAGATCTTAAATCCGGAAGGCCAGGCTCATCTTCCTCCAATGCCGGAACACTTTGTGATGTCGGACTGCCTCCTCCGGCCGATGCGCCTTTGCCTTCCAAACGCAGCGTCGTGTAAAAATTCACGTTGGTCAAGCGCATATAATTTCCGCTCAACCATCCGTTCTTATCCACCAGCAAACGTGGTACTGCCCTTCCTGTGGTCCTGTCATAATCATAAAAGCTGTGGGAAGTGGAAACGCTCACGTTCAAATTACGCGTGGGATTGGCCTGCAACGAAGTGCTGAGGGGAGCAAGCTTATAATCGCCCGCTGCAAAATTGTAGCTGCTCGAAAAATTCAAATTGAACAAATCAATCTTCTTGGGCTTGTCTTCTGCGCCGGTTTTCATTTGAAAGAGATTGCCCAGCGCGAAGCCCATGCTCAATTGCTTGCCACGGCTCGTGCTGCCGCCGAAACGATCAAACTTCTGCTTCGTGCCGTCGGGTAGAGTAATCTCTTTATAATAACCCCACTCGGTATCGGAAAAATCCGGACGAAATGACAACGAAAAACTCGGCCGCACGACGTGACGCAACGCTTGCACGGGCCCGAGCCGCGGTTGAAACGTGCCATACACCGTCGTGCTCGCGGACGCAGAGTAGCTGAAGAGATGGCGCATAAAAAAACCGCGCACTTCGCGATAGTCAGTCTCATAAGCCGGCGGGAAGCGCACCGGGCCCTCCACTTGCGAGCGATCATCCAAATCATACGAGCCGGGCGTCGGATCATTTTCAGCAACTGGCTCCAAAGGCGCCGCCAATCCGCTTTGTCCGATGACGTAGTAAGAACGCGCGCGATCGAACCATTCCGAAGTAATCGGCAATGACTGGCCGAGCGTGAGCCAACCGAAATAGCGATTACTGAGTGAAAAACTCAAAGAGTGGCTCGCGCGCCCTCTAGTTTCCGCACGCGAAGTATCCGAGCTGCGACTAATGTTGTATTCGCCCGAACTGGAATAACTATAATAGAGGTTTTCATACCACGGCCGCTCTGCAACAGCGCTCGCACCGCCTTTGCGTTTGGACTTTTTCTGCGAGGCAAAAATTTGGCGCTGCCCGAAATTCAAATTCACACGCGGCAACGTTCGTTGCAACGAGCCGTTCTGTAGATCTTTTGATTCGGAAAGATTCACACTGAAGCTGCCGCTGCCGAAATTAGTGGAGTACGTTGCGTTGGAATTGATACGGCGCGTCAATTGTTCCTGACGATTGGTGCCGAAAAAACTGTTGAAGCTGTTTGAGCTCGAAAAGCTTCCTGAAACATTCAAATTCGAACGTTGCCCGAGACGCTGCGCATGATTGATGGCAACATTCCAAAAACGTTGCTCGCTGTTATTGAGCACGAAATTTTTGCGCGTAAACGTCCCGCGAATGCCGCCACTGAACGAGTGTAGATTGTGGCGGTAGCGCAGATCGCCGTTCAGCACCCAGCCCGAGCGATCGTAAAAATCCACGGTCGATTGCGCATCCATGTAATCGTTCATGGCCCAATAATAACCCAGCCCGCGAATGTAGCGCCCTTCCAACGTGCTTTGCCCGTAACGCGGAATGATCAAGCCGGAGTGGCGGCCAGTTTGGAGGGGAAACCAAGCGAAGGGCAAAACCGCGAGCGGAATCTTTCCAAAATAGAAGACGATGGGCTTGGCGATGATCTTGTCGTTCACGATGATCTTCATGCGCCGGCTGCGAAAATGAAAGTGCGGATTCTCCTCCTCCTCGCAAGTAGTATAGATGCCGTTCGAGACATTGAGCACTTTTTCATCCACACGTTTAATCTGCTCACCGGAATATTTGCCGCCTTCGAACTCGGTGCGCCCGCGCAAAACACGGCCACGCTCCGTCGCGAAATTATATTCCATCTTCTCGCCCACCAAACGATCGCCGCCGTCGGAAAACACGGGATAGCCTAATTCCGCTTTGGCAGCACTATCCGCGACGCCGTTCTTCACGGAAGCCGAACGCAGAGAATCCGGCAGCGGTTCAGCAATGAGCAGGTTGTTATTCCAATCCACGGTGATGCGTCCGGCCTCGAGCTTCGATTTTTTGTAAGTCACCCACGCATTGCCGGTGAGAATAGTAAGGCGTTCTTCAATGAGATTGTCAACTTCATTGGCTTCATAGTCGATGGGCGCGTCAACTTCGGATTTGCTTTGGGATGATTGTACACGGGAGGTCTCGGCGGTCACGCGCAAACTATCGATAGCAATGTTTATTGAATCGGTCGCAGCATTTTCTTGTGAGAATGATAGCGTGGCCGTGAGCTGCAACGCAACGAGGCATAAGGCACGTGCAAAAGTATTCGCCGCTTCAGGGAGTTTTTTCAAAGGCACGGGCATAATAATCTTAGCTACCAGCACAAGCAAAAAATTTCCACCGCGTTTCGTCATATGCAAAGCATTACTTCTTCAAGAATATTCGAGGCACGATTACTATTCGGCATTACGATACTTCTCCCACCATTGCCGCAGGCGCTCGCCGAGGGCAGCCTCGGCCCCGTTTTGCGTCGGGCGATAATATAATGCTTCTTGCAAATTCTCCGGCAAATAATTTTGCTCGACGAAATTTCCGGGGTGATCGTGCGGATAATCATAGCCCACACCATAACCTTCCTTGGCCATGAACTTCGTCGGCGCATTACGAATGTGCATAGGAATCGGCGCGAGCGGCTTCTCGCGCACGTCTTGCCGCGCCGCGTTGATTGCAACATAAGAAGCATTACTCTTCGGCGCGCAGGCAAGATAGGTTGTGGCTTGCGCCAACACCAACGCTCCTTCGGGCAAACCGACATACGTCACCGCAGTGAAAGCCGAAGTCGCTAGCGTAAGCGCAAAGGGATCGGCGTTGCCGACGTCTTCACTCGCGAGAATGATCAATCTCCGCGCGATGAATTTCGGATCTTCGCCGGCTTCCAGCATGCGCGCAAGGTAATGCAGTGCGGCGTTCGGGTCGCCGCCGCGCACGCTTTTGATGAATGCCGAGATCGTGTCATAATGCTGCTCGCCGGCGCGATCGTACATGATCGCTTTCTTTTGCACCGCCTCGCTGAGACGAGCGACCGTCAATTCACGCTTGCCCTCATTGTTCGCCGGCGTGAGCTTAATCGCAAGTTCGAGCGCGTTCAAAGCCGCACGCGCATCGCCACCGGCAAGTTGCACGAGCGCGCGTTGGGCTTCTTCTTCCATCAATACGCGCGACTTTTGCAATACCCCATCGCGTTGCAACGCGCGCTTGATCAACTGCACGAGCGCATCATCACTCAACGATTTCAGCGTATAAACCTGACAACGCGAGAGCAATGGCGAGATCACTTCAAAAGAAGGATTCTCCGTGGTTGCGCCAATGAGAGTCACCGTGCCGTCTTCCACGCGCGGCAAAAGCGCATCCTGCTGCGCTTTGTTGAAGCGATGAATCTCGTCGATGAACAACACAGTGCTTTTTCCCACTTTGCGATTGTTGCCCGCCTTTTGCAAAACTTCGCGCACGTCCGCAATGCCGCTGGTGACCGCGCTCAAAATGTAAATATCCGCTTTCGCAGAATGAGCGAGCAGCTTTGCCAACGTGGTTTTGCCTGTGCCGGGCGGCCCCCATAGAATCATCGAAGAGAGCGAGCCGGTTTGCAGCGCCGCTTGCAACGGTTTGCCGGGCGCGAGCAAATGCTCTTGCCCGACGAAATCCTCAACGCGCTGCGGCCGCATGCGCTCGGCGAGCGGCGTCGTTTGTTGCGCAGCCTCGCGCGCTTCGTTTTCGAAGAGATCCATAACGGCTCCGTGCTTTGTTGAATCGAGCACTACCCTCTTATTGTCGTTCTGGAAGTAACTCTCCTCGTGCTCGACCCACGTTGCAAAACGTGCGGTGTCTCAAGCGTTGGCGAAGATTCTTTCAGCATGACATCGTCGAGGAGAGACGCTCTATGAACAGACAAAAAATCCACGAACAAAAAAGCCCCCGCAGGGGCTTGCAATCTTCAATCAAAATCATGATACGCGCGCCAGCGAAACACCGTCAAGCCCAAGTCCGTTCCGAACCAAACCAACTCATTATCCATCGCAATGGCATTCACACGATCATCGAGCAAACCATCTTCCGTCGTGTATTGCGTCCAATCTTTGCGCGCGCGATTGTATTTCAACACGCCGCGATCGGTTCCCACCCACACCACCTCCGGACCGGCCATAATGCAATTGATACGCGCCTCCGTAAAACGTCGCCGCGCCGGCGCGGGCAGCCATTTTATATTCTTCGTATCAAACGCTTCGAGGCCGTAATCCGTGCCGATCCACACCACCGAATCGGCAAATGAAATGTGCTCGGTATATTCATCGCGCGGACCTTCGGGATCATTCAAATAGCCGCCCGCGCCCTTCGCCATGTCATAAACATACGGCCCGCGTTCCGTCGCAATCCACAGCAAATTTTTCTGCCGTTCGAGATCGATGATGCGAAAGTGTCGCAGCTTGTCGATTTCAAGCTCGACGATTTTCAGCGAATCCGTGCCGATGGTTTTAATCTCAACGCGATTCAAACCGAGATCGGTCGCAGCATAAAGATAACCATTGTAAACCGCGACGTCATTCACGCGTTTATCGGCCAGCCCATCGGCGGAAAGCAAGCGCCGCCAACGGTCTTTTTTTTGATCATAAACCGCAATGCCGTTCTCCGTTGCGCAATAGAGTTTGTCGCCCGCCGCAGCGAAATTGTGAACCTCGTCGCTGCTGATCTCCAAATTATAGTACGTCTCAAAATATTTCCAATCATCGCTGCGCGCATTGTTCGTTTGCGGATTGCGCCAATACGTAATCCCGCGCGCGGATTCATCATTGCGTCGATTCAATTCGGGATTGAGACCGCCGATCCAAAGGCCGTCCTCGTCGAACAACAACGCATCAACGCGCTGATTCGCAAGCCCAAAGCGCAACAACTCGGCTTGTTCGAGCGTCAAGTCCGCGTGCAGAGCATTGAGACCCCACGTGCCCAGCCACATATTACCCCAACGGTCTTCCAGTGCGCTAGTAATTTGCGCGCGCCGCAAACGATTATCCTGCACCGCGCCGAATGCGCGTAAATGATTGCTCGCATTGCTGCGCGGCGGCTCGAATAAAAATCCGCCGGGCATGAAAAATTGCGGCAGCGGAAACGGATTCGGGTCGCGGCGTTGCCCGAACCAAACGATGTCGTTCGGAACGTCATATCGCACGGGCAAAAACACGTTGCCGAATTTATCCAACCGAAAAAGTTGGGTGCGCGTTTCAAACCAATTCGCCTCCGCGTTGAAACCAATCGAGAGCACGTCCTCATTCGGAAACATGCCGATCTCGGACTTCGAACAATTCGTCCAACGCAGCGAAGAAGGATGCTGCCAACTCACGCCGCTTGCCGTCGCGCACCACAAAGCGCTCGTGTGCGGATCAAAACCCACCGCGGTGATCACGTTGCTCTCCAAGCCGTCGCTCGTCGTATACGGCGCGAGCCAACCTCTGCGAATCGCGTCATAACGCAGCACGCCGCTCGTCGAGCCGAAATACGCATACTCCGGCCCGACCGCGACCGAGCTGATGAATTTCGAAACGCCATAGCTCACCCAATCGCCGGGGCGATAGCGGTCGTTGCGCTGCAACGCAAACGCAAGCGCGGTAAGCGCGACGCCCGCAGAGGCGAGCATGAGGATCATTCTAATGCGCTTCAAGTTTTCCTCCCGAACGAGGCGTGAGTGACTTTTGAAATTTTATGTAGCACTTTATTGAAGCGCGCGCCATTTCTTGCTGCCGAAGTTATCACAATCACCGTCCAAAGTCAAAGTGGATATCGCAGCCCGCAAGTAACGAGGCTTTTTCTTTTGTTGGGTCGCTGCGCCGCCTGCGTTTCATCTTTGCTTGTTTACCTGACCTTTATCTTTTCAGGCGAGCTGACTTCAAAGCGATTGTCCGCATCCAAGTATCGCAAATGCCCTGAACACTGTCGCTCACTTAGGAGTAACGCAAACGAATTTCGCCGGCCCGCTCTCGCAACGCAACGGCTTAGCCGTTGCATTTTACCAACGAGTCATCATCATGCTCAAAGTTTCAGAAACCTCGGCCCAGCCGAGGTAGGAACAAATATTACTTGATGCTATGACTCTGCAGCTTGCGATGCAAATTCGCGCGGTCGGTGCGCAGGCGGCGCGCCATCTCCGGGCACGGTGGCGCCGCCGACGCCCGCGATCTGCACGCGCATCACGCCGGCGCTGAAGGGG
>JABWAN010000235.1 GCA_013361015.1 Candidatus Zhuqueibacterota bacterium
CTTTCATGGCCGCGACGAAACCATCGGCCGTGCCGAAATCCGTGAGCAAAGTGATGATGCCCGAAGGCGACCGCAATTTTTCATTCTTCAAGCTCGACACGTCGGCATGATAAGCAATCGCGTTGCGAGAGTCAATAACGGCGCTGCTATTCTTCCACTTTCACGGCGATGCAACTGATTTCAATGCGGCCGTCGCGTGGTAGACGTGCGACTTGCACGGTTTCGCGCGCAGGTTTGATGTCCGTAAAAAATTCGCCGTAGGCTTCATTGAAAAGCTTGTAATCGTTCATGTCCGTCAAAAACACCGTGGCTTTGACGACATCTTTATAATCCATGCCGCCGGCCTTCAACACCGCACCGAGATTCTTGAGCACCTGGCGCGTTTCGTCTTTGATGTCGCCGATGATCAAATCGCCGGTCGCGGGATTGATCGCAAGCTGGCCGCTGCAAAAGAGCGAATTGCCGACTTTGATCGCCTGGCTGTATGGGCCGATGGCCGCGGGCGCATCGGGCGAAGTGACCGGCTCGCGTTTGATCGGCTCCGGCGGCGGTTGCAACAACGTGCAGCCGGAAAACAGGATCGCGCTCAACAACAGGGTGCGTTTCAACATGGTTTCTCCTTCCTCGGTTTAAAATGAGACTACTACAAAAAGCAAAAGCTTCTTGGTAAGCGGATTTACCGAATAGAGCGGAGGGCTTGAATTCGGTAATCATCGTGCAGTACTCCAATGCTCGCGTGCATAAACTTGCGCTTGCAACCTCGTCACCAAATCTCCGAACGAATCCATCGCCTCGCCGGTTTGCAGCAAATGTGAATTGAGTTGCTTCGCCAACAGCGCGAGGCGCGCAAGCGCGCCGTTTTCATCGTTGAGATGAATGGGCAAGATCGAATTGTTCGTCAGCAAGGGATCGGCATCGGCTGAAATTTCTCCGCGCGCGACGGCGCGCGCGAAATCGACCGTGCCCGGAATCGGCGAGAATGCGGCCAAGCGAATGCCGACTTTCAGCGAATGCACATAGGCCATGCTCAAAATGACTTCCTCGAGCGCTTGTCCGGGCAAAGCCATTATCACATAAGCATCAAGCTCGCGCGGCCCGAAGCCCGCGGCTTGCAAATGCATGACGCCGCGCGCGAAAGATTCGTTGCTCACTTTCTTGCTCATGTCGCGCTGGCGTTCCTCGCTTCCGCTTTCATAAGCGAGCCGCACAGTTTTAAAACCCGCACGCCACATGAGCTGCGCCGTGGCCGCATCCATAAACTTTACCTGCAAACCGTTCGGCGTATGAAAAGTAGAATGAAATTTCTTCGCAATCATCTGCTCACACAACGGCAAAAAGTGGTGGTCGCGATTCGTGAGCAACGCATCGTCATAAAACGCGAACTCGCGTACGCCCAAGCCGGCGTGCAGCCAATCCAACTCTGCCAGCACATTTTCAATCGAGCGCCAACGGTACTTGCCCGACACGAGGCGCGAGGCGCAGAACGTGCATTTCAGCGGGCAGGCGCGCGAAGTCATGATCGTAGCATAGGGCAAGTTCGGATAAAGATCGAATGCCGGAAAGGGCAAATCATCCAAAGCAAAATGCTCTGCTGCCAACCTCCCTCCCACTCCATTGCCGCGCATTGCCGCTTCGACGGCCTCACCAATCAAATGCTCTGCTTCGCCTGCGATGACAACGTCCGCACCGGAGTGCTCGCGTGCGTGATTGGCACACAACGTTGCATAAATGCCGCCGAGCAAAATGGGTGTGTGCGGAAACAGCTCGCGCAGGGCTGCAATCGCTTCTTGCACTCCGGGATACCAATACGCCATGCCGCTTGTGACGAGTATCGTGTCCGGCTTTTCTCCTTCCACACAAAGTTTTTTGAAAAGCGCCACGGGCAAACCATAACGCGCATAAACGCGCGGCACGCTGCGATAACATACCGGCTTCGCAATCGGCGTGCGCACGAACTTGCCCGTGCTCCATTTATGCCGGACCGGGCGATCAAGTCCCTGCCATTCGAGCAACGCCGGATGCGCGCGATCCATGCAATCCACCAAGCGCACGGAATAGCCTTCACGCCGCAACACCGCGGCGAGATAGAGCAAGCCCATCGGCTTGAGCCAAAAATCGTACGCAGCGAAATCGGTAATCCAGGGATTGATGAGGAGTATGTTTGGATGAGTGGATGGCATTGTTGATGATTGAAGATTGTGGATTGAGAATAGTAGATCGTGGGTCGTGAATAGTAGATCGTTGATTGAAAACGTCATTTCATTTATGGTCTGCAATCGGCGCTTTACAATCTACGAATCACAATCTACGATCCACTATCCTCGCTTCTCAACTAGCGAGCTTTGCAAACGCCTCAAGATACTTCTCACTCGTCACGCGCACGACTTCTTCCGGCAAATTCGGCGCGGGCGGTTGTTTGTTCCATTTTATGGAAAGCAGATAATCGCGCACGAATTGTTTGTCGAAGCTCGGCTGGCTGCCGCCGGGTTTGTAGCTCGCCCTCGGCCAAAAGCGCGACGAGTCGGGCGTGAGCAATTCATCGATGAGAATGAGTTTGCCTTCACGCACGCCGAACTCCATCTTCGTATCGGCGATGATAATACCGCGCTGCTCCGCCATCTCGCGGCCGCGTTGATAGATGCGAATGCTGAAATCGCGCAACTGTTCTGCGCGCTCTTTGCCGACGATTTGCGCCGCGCGTTCAAATGAAATATTCTCGTCGTGCTCGCCGGCTTCCGCCTTCGTCGCGGGCGTGAAGATCGGCGACGCCAATTTATCAGACTCCTTAAGCCCGCTCGAAAGTTTGATGCCGCACACACTGCCCGTCTCTTTATATTCCAACCAACCCGAGCCGGAAAGATAACCGCGCACCACACATTCGACCGGCAACGGCTGCGTTTTCACCACAAGCATGCTGCGCCCCACAAGCTGCTCGCGATAGGGCCGGCAAACCTCCGGATAATCCTCGACACGCACGGAAATGAGATGGTTCTCGATAATGTCTGCGGTGCGTTGAAACCAGAACGCAGAAAGCTGCGTGAGCACCCGGCCTTTGTGCGGAATGCCCTGCGGCATGATGACATCGAACGCCGAGAGCCGGTCGGTGGTAACGATCAGCAAGTGCTCGCCGAGATCGTAAATATCGCGCACCTTGCCGCGACCGAGCAGTTTGAGAGTTGGGAAATGGGTTTGTAGCAAAGTATTCATGTGTGTTGAGGGATTCATTGTGATTATTCCGCTCCTGCCTGAGTGAGGCTTTCAAACATGACCGAAGGAAACCGGCGCTTGCCGGGAATCTCCTGCGCATCTAAAATTTCGATGCCGCCGAGTCGCTAGAAATCAAAACGCATATCCCAACGTCAAGCCCGGCCAAATGAAATAGCTCCCTTCAATAAACATATTGTACGCCGTGAAGCGAAACACGAAACCACTTTCCGCGCGATGCTCAAACCCGAGGCCGGCGTAGCCATAGAATATCGAGGCGCTTTCGTCATCATTGAGGCCGATATCCGTCGTGGCAGTCAAAAAAACGCCGCCGCCAGTGAGATAGATCGACCCGCTCTTTGGAATCAGATATACTTTTGCGCCAACGGGAATAAACGCAACAAAAGTCGAACTGCCTCCATCACCGCCCCCATACATCGCCAAGCCTGCATCCAATCCGAGGGAAGGACTCACCATGCGTTGATAGTAAAACGAATACAAAAAGCTATTGCCGAGCAATTCAATGCCGGTGGAATTGCGCAGCGTCACGCGACTGTGATTGCTCTCTCCTGCCGTGGCACTCTGCGCATACGTGCACAACAACAAAGCGGCGGCGCAAACATGCAAGATTCTCTTCTGCATCTTTTCTCCTTATGCCAGCGATTCGAAATCAATATAAAAATGGAGGCCGCAAAAGCAAAGGAGATTATTCGAGCGCTAACGCGGCCGTAAGTAAACGCCGCAGCAATCACACTTAGCGCTTTCTTTGTTTTGTCGCTGCTCCACCGAGGGTTCCTCTTTGCTTGTTTACCTGACTTTTATTTCTGCGCGCTAGCTGACTTCAAAGCGAGCGCATCATCCCATTGCTGAACGCAGATTTTCAATACGAACTTCTATGCTTTTTTACATGAAAAGGCCCGCTTCACATATAGAATTTACACGTTGCCGATTCCGCCGCCGCGACCGCGATAACAACGGCCTCATGATAACTCTCATCTTTAAAAGCAACGCCTCCTCCCTTCCCGGTTGCATGACGCTGGCACTGTCATTGCGCTGCTGACGCCCGGCTGAAAACCTTCAACCGAACAAACTCAACCAAAAAATATTCTCCCGCGAAAAAGGAAGTCCCACGAAATTGCAAGATTCTTTTTTCGTGGCAGTTCCAATTTCGTGGAAGACCGTTTTCGCAAACCGGAGGACAACATGCTGAACGCAATCACCAAAAAGCCGCTTCTACTCGCCGCCCTCATGTGCGCGAGCTTCCCTTTCCGCGTCAGTGCGCAACTTTATGCGCTCAAAGATGCCCCGCCGCAAAACCCTTCCCATCTCAAAACCATTCTCTTCGAGCGCGTCGACAGCACCATGACGATCGCACAAGAGGAGCACGCGCACCTACTCTCGCCCATGGCTTTTGAAGCGGGTCTGCGCAAATATCGCGAAGCGGCGCGACGTTTCGATCGCGGTGATAATCTGGCCGCAATCAATGCAGATTTGCATGCGGCGATTTTAGGTTTTCAGCACGCGTCGAAAACCGCTTTGCTCGCCAAAGTCGCGCTCGCCTCGGCATGGCAAGCGCGCGCAGAGGCGCAATCCGCCGAGGCGCAGAGTTATGCGACGAGCACGTGGCTCAAGGCCGAAGAGGCGTTAGCCAGAGCCGCACGCACACTCGAAGACGGCGATCTCAACCATGCGCGCAAAAAGGCGCCCGCAGTGGAAAAACACTATCGTCAAGCCGAACGCGAGGCGCGGCAACGTCACTCCCAATCTGCCGAGGCCAATGGACATTCTGCTCTCATACAAAAACAGCGCCCAGACCTCGCCGCTTTGCGCCATTCTGCGCAAGACACCAATGAACGCATCGGCGCGCTGCAAAGAAAAATGGCGACACTGGAAGAAGCGCTCGCCAATGTCAACCCCACGCCGGCAACAAACTCTCACACAAGCACGGAGCCACGCACGAGTTCACTCGAAACGCGCGAGTCATTCGAATACTCGCGGCGCACGGTGACGCAGCAAGAGGGCACGACCGCAAAGCAGGAAGGCGATCTCGTATTGCGTTTGTACGGCTTGAAATTCAGCGCGCGCGACGGAAGATTTTCGGTGCAGCCTGCTGCGCTGTTCAATGAAGTGAGAGAGAAAATCGCGAGCTTCCCGGCGAACACGATAACGATTACGGCGCACGGTTGTGCGAGCTCAAGTTTCGAAGCCCGCAATCGTTCGCGCGAGCGAACAGAGGCGGTGAAGCAGTATTTGCGTGAGAAATGGGGATTGTACGGCTACACAATCATCGCGCTAGGTTGCAGCGAGGGGAGTACTTCGCCCGCGCACGAGGCCGGCGACGGGCAAAGCGAGCAGGAGCATATTGACATCGTTTTGCAGTTTAAGCGGTGACATGAAAATTTCCTTCACTGAATTGTTGGATTGATGGAAATTTTTGAAACCCTGATTCCATCAATCCAACAATTCACGCTTCCCTCAATCCGACCCTTCCAACACCGGCGCTTTTCCCAACACTTCCTCAATCGTCAAGAGATGCACTTGCCCGAGATTCAACGCGCGGAGGCCGGTTTCGATCTTTTCGCGATCCCCCACCACTACGATCGCGAGCTTCTCTGGATCAACGTACTTCTTCGCAGCCGCGAGCGCTTGCTCTTTGGTCACCGCGAGAATATTCGTGACATAGTCATTGAAATAGGTGTCCGGTAAACCGTATGTGACCAGCTCGGCAAGCTGCGAAGCAATCTGTCCCGCAGTCTGAAAACTGCTGGGATAGCTTAGGGCCTCGTAATTTTTCGCCCGTTGTATTTCTTCGTCTGAAATCTCGCCGCGCATGCCCTGCAATTCCTTCATAAATTCGCCGAGCGCCTTATCAGTGGCGTCGGTCTGCACGGAAGCGCCCGCCATAAATGGTCCGGGCAAATGATTAAAGCTGAAGCTGGAGTTGGCGCCGTAAGCATAGCCGTGCTGCTCACGCAAATTCTGATTGAGCCGCGAAGTGAAAGATCCGCCGAGAATCGTATTCATCACCGTGATCGCATAATAATCTTCCGTGAGGCGCGGGACGCCGAGGCGGCCAATGCGGATCACGGATTGCGCCGCGCCCGGTTTGTCGACGAGATAGATTTGCCGGTCCGCAACTTGTTTTGCTTCCGGCCAAGTGGGTGTGGAAATTTTTCCGGCTTTCCATTTTCCAAAGGCGGCTTCGAGTTTTGGCAAAACGCTTTTCGCCGTAACCTCGCCCACCACAATCAAACGGGCATGGTTAGCAACGAAGTGTGTAGTGTGAAAATTTTTGAGGTCCTGCACGGTAAAAGCGCGCAGAGTTTTCTCCACGCCGCCGGTGCGCTGACCGTAGGGATGTTGTTCGCCAAACAGTGTACGATTGAAAAGCACGGCTGCAATCGCATTGGGATTGTCGTGCGCTTGCGCCAGCGCGGTCAAACGTTGCTTGCGTTGCCGCTCCAATTCTTCCGCTGGAAAAGCCGGCCGCAAGGCCACGTCCGACATGATCGCGAGCGCTCCGTCCAAACGTGTGAGCAGCGTGTGCAACGAAATCGCGGAGGTGTGGTAGCCCGCACTCGTAGAAAGCGAAGCGCCGAGAAAATCGATTTCATCCGCGATTTGCAGCGCCGTGCGCGCGCCCGCGCCTTCGTCGAGCATAGCGAGTGTCAAGCTTGCAAGCCCGACTTTATCCGCCGGGTCCATCGCCGTGCCAACTTGAATTTGCAACGCGATGTCCACCAATGGCACTTGATGCTTCTCAATCAACGTGACCGGAATGCCGTTCGAAAGCTTGTGATGTTGAATGGGCGGTACTTTCAAAGCCGGCGGCGCGCCAAGCTCTGGAGGTTTGGTGCGATCAGGCGCCTGCGCGAAAATCAATTGCACGCAAAGCAGTGGCAAAGCCACGAGCGTGCTTCGAAGAAAAGAAACGGAGGTTCTCATAGTCGTGCGTTTATCCTATTCTGAATTGTGGTTTATCATTCAATACCAAAGTTCTCTTCCAGCATCCAGCTTCAATCCGTGCCCTTTTTCTTCGGCTCGTATTTTTTGACTTCTCCCGAAGCCAATTCTACTTTACCTTGCGGCACTATACTGAGCACGACGCGCGCATGGTTGGGCAGATAGGTCAAAGCCGCAGTGCGAATGTCCTCCGGCTCCAAGGCTTGATAGCGCGCCAAATCTTCGTTGAAATAATCCGGATTGCCGGTGCTCTTGTAGTAACTGTTCAGGCGATCGGCTTTCGCACTGACGACCTCCAATCCGGAAAGAAAATTGGCTTCGTATTGATTGAGCACGCGCTGCAGTTCGCGCGGCTCCGGCGGCGTTTGTTTAAG
>JABWAN010000236.1 GCA_013361015.1 Candidatus Zhuqueibacterota bacterium
AAGAATACCTCGAAACGCGCATCATTTTTTCCGATCCGGCGTTCTTTGAAGTTTTCACTTTTCCCTCCCTGCAAGGTGATTTGTCAAAAGCGCTGGCGGAGCCGAACGCCGCGGTGTTGACAAAATCGTTCGCCCGCAAAATTTTTGGGGAAGAAAATCCTGTGGGCAAATCGTTTTTGGTGCGGCTCAATTTCAGGACAACGCCCCAAGCCGAAGTCAAAGTCGCTGCGCTTATGGAAGACGTGCCGAAGAATGCGCATTTCAAATTCGACGCCGCGCTTCCGTTAAGTCTCTTCGTCCCGCCCAAAGAGCGCACCGGCGCCATGACCTGGAATTGGTTCGAGATGAAAACTTACGTTCGCCTCAAGCCTCAAATTAGCCGGCAGAGTGTTGAACAGAAATTTCCGGAGTTAGTGAAAAGCACCGGCGGCGATCAGCGCAAACAAAGGCTCTTGTTGCAGCCGCTCAGGGAGATTCATCTTTCCGCCGCGCTTCCGTTTGATGACGTCGAGCAGACCAACGCGCGGGATCTCTACGTCTTTGCCGGCATCGCGTTGCTCGTGCTGGTGATTGCGTGCATCAATTATATGGTGCTGGTGACGGCGCGCTACACGCAGCGTTTGAAAGAAATCGGTGTCCGCAAAATCATTGGCGCGACCGCGCCCAAATTGCTTTTGCAATTTTTAAGCGAAACCGCCCTAATCGCCGCGCTCACGGTACCGCTGGCGCTGGGAATCGTGGAAATCGCGCACCGCTCTTTTGGCGGGCTGCTGGGGAAGGAGTTGCAGATCGATTATTTCAACAATCAAGTTTTTTTGTGGGGAAATCTGTGCGTGCTGATTTTTTTCACCGCGGTGGCGGGATTTTATCCGGCGCTTTTCTTTGCGAGGATCAATGCGGTCGCGATGTTGAAGGGACAAGGCGCAGGCGTGCGAGCTTCGACGCGGCTGCGCAAAAGTCTGGTCGTCATCCAATTCGGCGTCACCATCGCGCTGTTGGTTTGCGTCGGAACGATGTACGAGCAACTGCGCTACACGCGAACGAAAGAGTTGGGTTATCGGCGCGACAATCTTTTGGTGGTCAAAACCGGCGCCCTGGAAAAGCAAATGGGCGTTTTGAAACAAGCGGGGCTTTCACATTCTGCAGTCAGTGCAGCTACGCTCTCCAGTTGGCTGCCAGGTTATCTTACCGCTGAGACTATCATGCCCCATCCTCACGGCGAGGGAACAATTACGGTCGAGTTCGTCGAGGCCGATTGTGATTTGCTCAAGACATTTCAAATCCAGCTTCTGGAAGGACGCGATTTCGATTGCAGCAGCCCCAACGATACGCTGAATGTCTATCGAAATGGAAAACCCGACTTTGCTCTTCTTCCACGCGTATCCATTCTGCTCAATGAAACCGCGGTGCAGGCGCTCGGCCTCGAATCTCCGGTGGGAAAGGAACTGAACTATTCCGCGCTGCAAGGGACGGTAATTGGTGTGATCAAAGACATGCACAACCGCTCGTTGCACCATCCGATCAAACCCATGGTGATACGATACTCCGATTACGCGGAGCAACTCGTCGTCGCTTATCAGCGCGGCCAGGAAGCGGAAGTGCTGGCGCATTTAAAAACCGCGTGGGAAAAGCTCACCACCAAAAGCGAGTTTACGTATCTTTTTCTCAACGATTATATTCGCCAGCTTTACGCCGCCGAGGAAAAATTCCTGCAAATGACGACGTGGTTCGCCGCACTGGCGATTGCGCTTTCCTGTCTCGGTTTGTTCGGCATGGCCGTGTTCAGCATCGAGCGGCGCACGAAAGAAATCGGCATTCGCAAAGTACTCGGCGCTTCGGCGAGCGGCGTGGTCACGCTGCTCGCCAAGGATTTTGTCAAACTCGTGCTGATCGCCAACGTGGTCGCGTGGCCGGCGGCGTGGTATGCGATGAACAAATGGCTGCAAGATTTCGCCTATCGCATCGACCTCGGCTGGTGGACGTTCGCGCTGGCGAGTGGAGTAGCATTGTGCATTGCGATACTCACGGTAAGCACGCAGGCGATTCGAGCCGCGCTGGCGAATCCGGTGGACGCATTGCGATATGAATGATATCGCAATGCGGAGCGCGCGATTCATGGGATGGAAGCATTGCGCTACCCGCAATGAGGTAAACAGTTACCGCTAATCAGCGTTCAGTGAACTGATTACCAATTGCTGGTAACTGCTCACTGCATACCGGAGGCAAGAATGTTCAGAAACTATCTCAAAATTGCCCTGCGCAATCTCTTGCGGCACAAGGGCTATTCTTTGATCAATATTCTCGGCCTGGCCGTCGGCATGGCGAGTTGCATACTCATTTTGCTCTACGTGCACGACGAGCTGAGTTATGACCAATATCACGAGAATGCCGATCGAGTTTATCGCGTCACGCGCGAGTGGTTCAATTCGGACGGCACTTCGAGCTTGCACCTCGGCCACGTCGCGCCGCCAATTGGGCCGCTACTCAAAAATGATTTCCCCGAGATTGTGCAGATGGCGCGCCTCTACAGCGGCGGCACCCCTTTGCTGCGGCACGGCGACAAAATCTTTCAGGAGAATCGCTTTTTCTTTGCCGATCCGAATATCTTCGAGATTTTTACGCTGCCTTTACTCAAGGGCGATCCCAAGATCGCGCTGGCCGATCCCAACGGCGTCGTGCTCACGCCGGCGCTGGCGCGAAAATATTTTGGCGACGCGGAGCCGCTGGGCCAAGTGCTCAATCTCGACGGCCGGGCGGATTTGAAAGTCACCGCCATTCTGCAGGAAGTGCCGGCCAACTCGCATTTTCACTGTGATTTTCTCGGCTCGATGAAATTGCTGGAACAGGTTTTTGGCGAGAGCGAGTTCAAAAATTGGAGCAGTAATAACTACGCGACGTATCTGCTCTTTCCAAAAAACTATCAAATAGAAAATTTCAAAAAGGCAGTGCCGGATTTCATTGGCCGCCATCATCCCGAGGGCAAAGAGGCCATTCCCAAAACGACTCTGCATTTGCAGCGACTCACCGACATCCATCTGCGCTCGCAGCTAGATTCCGAGATTGAAGCCAACGGTAACATCGTTTACGTATATATTTTCTCCGCAATCGCTTTTTTCCTGCTAGTGATCGCATGCATCAACTTCATGAATCTCGCAACGGCGCGTTCGGCCAATCGCGCCAAAGAAGTCGGCTTGCGCAAAGTCGTCGGCGCCGAACGCTCGCAATTGATTCGGCAATTTCTTGGCGAGACCATCGTCATGGCGCTGCTCGCCCTGGTGCTGGCAGTGGTCCTGGTTGAGGTGGCATTACCCAAATTCAACGCCTTCGCAGCCAAGGCATTGACGCTGCGCTCGCAAAGCATGCTTTTTGTTCTGGCAAGCTTGCTTGGTGTCACGCTCTTTGTCGGCATCGTTGCCGGCAGCTACCCGGCTTTTTTTCTCTCACACTTTCAGCCCATGGCGGTTTTGAAAGGACAGCGAATCGGTTCGACGCGCTCGCGCTTTCGCAGCTTGCTGGTCGTGTTTCAATTCGCGATTTCGATCATTTTGATTGTCGGCATGGGCATTGTGTATAATCAGCTCGAATATTGCCGCAATAAGAATCTGGGCTTGAACAAAGAGCATATCGTCGTGCTGCCCGTCAATTCCGGCGAAGAAATCGCGCGGCGTTACCCCGATATGCGCAATCAACTTTTGCAGCATCCGCGCATCGCGAGCGTTGCCGCCTCGAAGCGCGTACCCTCGGGCCGTCTGCTTGATGCTGCGGGCGGCAAATTGCTCGACGGTGAAAAGAGCACGCCACTGGAGTTTCGCATTGCGAACGTCTGCGTCGATCACAATTTTATTCCGACCTACGGCATACAGATGGCCGCAGGACGAAATTTCTCAATGGAATTTCCCACCGACGCCACGGAAGCTTTAATTCTCAATGAAACGGCGGTGAAAAAAATCGGTTGGGCTTCGCCGGAAGTTGCGGTGGACCAGCCGTTCGAATACGGCAGTCGCCGCGGCCGTATCATCGGCGTGGTCAAGGATTTTCATTATGAATCACTGCACCAGCCGATCACGCCGATCGTGATGTACCTCGCACCGCAAAATTTCAACAGCGTCTCCGTGAAAATTCGCGCCGACCGTCCGGAGGATATTGCCGCGACGCTGGAATTTCTCAAACAAAAATGGCAGGAGTATCGCCCGAATTTTCCGTTCCAATACTCTTTTATTGACGAGCGCTATGAGCGGCTTTATCAGAGCGAGCATCGCCTCGGGCAGATTTTCGGCACGTTTTCAGCGCTGGCAGTCTTCATCGCGTGCCTCGGACTTTTCGGACTCGCTTCCTACACCGCGGAGCAGCGCACGAAAGAAATCGGCGTGCGCAAAGTGCTCGGCGCTTCGTTGGGTAATATCGTGTTGCTGCTCTCCAAAGAATTTGCGCGACTGGTCGCGGTCGCCACGCTGGTTTCCTGGCCGATTGCCTATTACGCCATGAGCCGCTGGCTGCAGGAGTTTGCGTATCGCATCAATATCAATCAGCAAGGCGGCACGTTCCTGCTCGCTGCGGCGCTCGCGCTGGTGATTGCGTGGATGACAGTTGCTTATCAATCCTTGCGCGCCGCGCAAACGAATCCAGTGGAGGCGTTGCGGTGTGAGTGAGGAAGTTGAGAAGGGCGTGATTCTCAGCGGAGGTTCGGGGCATCATAAAAAAAGGAATGAGTGTTTCCATGCCTCAGGAAACAGAGTTTCTAAAATACCGGAGGGACTGAGCCAGCAAGGAGCAAGAAAAGTGCTGAATATCGCATGACGATAATTGGCCAGGAAGAATCGAACCGATGACCGCGGACAAAACGGATGCTTAGAAACTACGTCAAAATCGCGTTGCGCAATTTGCGCAAGAATCCCGCTTACGCCATGACCAACGTGGCCGGGCTGGCGCTCGGCATTGCGTGCTGCACCATCATGCTGCTCTACGTTCGCGAGGAGCTGACGTTCGATGCGTTTCATCAGAAAGCAGAACGCATTTATCGTCTCACGGAAACACGGCAATCGCCGGAACAGGGCGAACGGCATTTCCCATATACGAAAGGACCGGTCGGCCCGACCCTGGTCGCAGATTTTCCGGAGATCGTGAGCGCGGTGCGTATGCGCGACCGGCAAGGCGCGGGCAGATTCACGGTGAGAGCCGGCCAGCAGCGTTTTTACGAAGGCGACCATCTCATCGCGGAGGCGAGCTTCTTCGAGGTATTTGATTTTAAACTCGTGCAGGGCGAGGCCGCGAGTGCGCTTCAAGACCCGTTGTCAGTCGTGCTCACGGAAACCGCAGCGCAAAAATACTTCGGCGACCAGAATCCCATGGGCCAAGTCTTAAACCTCGAGCGTATCGGCGATTGCAAAGTTACCGGCATTTTGCAGGACCCGCCGGCAAACTCGCACCTCGATTTCAGTATGCTCATTTCGTTTGCGACGCTTGAGGCCGTGCCCGGTTGGAAGCGGTTTATCGACTCGTGGGAGTCCGATTCTTTCATCACATACGTTTTGGCGCAGCGACCGCTCGAAGTCGAAGCCTTCAACGCGAAGCTGCCCGCGTTCTTTCAAAAATATCGCGGCGCGAATCCCGCGCAAGCACACGCGTTAAAACTTCAGCCGCTCGCGGAGATTCATTTTCATTCCGCGCATTTGGAGTTCGACCGCAATCGCGCGAAAGGGCAGATTGCACACGTTTATATCTTCGGCCTCATTGCGTTTTTCGTGCTCTTCATTGCCTGCATCAACTTTATGAATCTCGCCACCGCGGCCGCAATGAAGCGCGCAAAAGAGATCGGCATGCGCAAAGTCGTCGGCGCGCACAAACGCCAGCTTCTCGGCCAGTTCCTCGGCGAGTCGCTGTTGCTCGCAGGCTTGGCTCTGCTTTGTGCGATTGCCCTCGTTGAATTCGTGCTGCCGGTTTTTAATGCTCTGGCAGATAAAAAGCTCGCGCTGCATTTGATTGCGGAGCCCGTGCAGCTTGCAAGCCTTTTGGGATTGGGCTTGTTGGTTGGACTCGTAGCTGGCAGTTACCCCGCCTTATATCTCTCGCGCTTGCGGCCGGCGCTCATGTTCAAAGAGGAAAATAAAACCGGCGGCGCGCGGCTGCGCCGTGGATTGGTCGTGGCGCAATTCGCGCTGTCCATCATCATGATCGTGGCAACCTTGGCCGCGCGCAAGCAACTCGAATTTATTCGCACAAAGAACCTCGGCTTCAATCAAGATCAGCTTGTGGTGATTGACATCAACAGTCGCAACACACGAAGCCGTTTTGCCGCAATCAAAAACGCGATGAGAAAGATTCCGGCGGTGCAAAGCGTTTCAGTCTCTTCGCGGGTGCCGGGTGAGTGGAAGAATCTCACGCAAATCGAAGCAGCGCCGGAGGGCGCGGCGGAAACGGAATTGCGCACGATGTACTTTCTCGGCATCGACGAAGATTTTCTGCGCACGTTCGAAATGAATTTGGTTGCGGGCCGCAACCTCTCCGGCGCGATGGGAACCGACACTTCGGCGATACTCATCAATGAAACCGCTGCGCGCGCGTTGGGCTGGGAGGAACCCCTCAATCGCGAATTGCGCGTGCCGGCAGAGAATTATCGCGCACGCGTCGCGGGCGTGGTGAAGGATTTTCATTTCCAATCCTTGCACGAGCCGATTGCGCCGCTGGTGCTGGGGCATTGGAATAACCCGGTGAGCGCGATCGATTATTTTACCGCACGAATCGAAAGCGCAAATCTGCCGCAAACGCTCGCCGCGCTGCAGAAGGTTCACGAGCAATTCGATCAAGTGACGCCCTTCGAATATAATTTTCTGGACGAGCGCCTCCACGATTCTTATCAAACCGATATGCGTGTGGGAAAAATTTTCGGCGCCGCGGCCACGCTGACGATTTTCATCGCGTGTCTTGGATTGCTCGGACTCGCCGCGTTCACGGCAGAGCAACGCACGAAAGAGATCGGCGTGCGCAAAGTGTTGGGGGCTTCGCTCGGCAATATCGTGCTGCTGCTCTCGAAAGATTTTGCGCGGCTTGTGCTGCTCGCCACTTTGCTTGCCAGCCCGATTGCCTATTTCGCGTTGCAAAAGTGGCTGCAAAATTTCGCGTATCGCATCACGCTCGGCGTCGAGACGTTTCTGCTCGCGGGACTGCTCGCGCTCTTCATCGCGCTTTTGACGGTAGGTTATCAAGCGCTCAAGGCCGCGCGCGCGAATCCGGTTGCAGCTCTTCGCTATGAATGATTTGAAGAGATGAAATTCCGCTGCTCGGGAGAAGTGCGTTGGGCGTGTCCGATTAGGATCGCCAGCGCGTCGAGGCTTTTGCTTTTTGAAATCTGCGCAGCGCTTTGAGTCACCTCGCGCGAAGCGATACAGGTGAGATAAACAAGCAAAGATGAACCCTGGGTGAAGCAGCGCCAGAACATAAAAAAGGGAAGCTGAACGATGTTCAAAAACTATTTCAAAACCGCCGTGCGTCACCTGCTTCGTCACAAAGCGATTGCGATGAT